>QMLZ01000030.1 GCA_003646995.1 Deltaproteobacteria bacterium
AGCACATAGCCCCTGCCGGTGGTAACAGTTAAGCTCCCGTCTTCGTTCTTGTAATAATTGATATCCAGGTATTGGCCAAGTTCCGTGACGAGCTGATTTCTCTTGTCAAGGAGGTCATTTGGGTTGCCATTGATCCTTCCCGAAAGAATTTGCTGATTCAAATCAGCTATCTTCTCGGTAAGCTCATTGATCTTCTGAATCCCTGTCTCTATGGAAAGATTGATTTGGCCTGTGAGATTACTGAGGTCTTCATGAGCACTGTTGAAGGCCTGGCACAACAAAGCAGCCCTTTCATATACAATGCCCCTTTCAGAGGCCCCCGATGGATTGTTTGCCAGATCATGCCATGCGTTCCAAAACTCTGTGAGGGCGCTACTTAGGCTTCGGCCCGAACTCTCATTGAATATGGCTTCAAGGGCGCTCATGTAGACCTCTTGCTCCTTGAGTGAGCTGAGGTCCGTTTTCCTCTGCTGCAGTCTCTTTTCAATAAAGGCATCTGTGTTGCGTATTATATCCTCCACAGCCACGCCGCGGCCCAGCATCATACCCGCGTAAGGGGCCGGTTGCCTTGTAGCCAATTCGGGTATCTGCCTGGAGTACCCCGGTGTGTTTACATTCGCAATATTGTGGCTTACCACATCCAAGGCTAGCTGTTGGGCCAGAAGCGCATCTTTTGCTGTACTCAATAGAAGCCCTATTCCGCTCATTTCATGCCTCTTTGTATAATATTCTTGGGTGAGAGCTCACTTGATTATCCTTCCCGTATGCACCTGCTTCCGATTCGCTTGATGCTATTACCCCGATTAGACCGTCAATAAAATCAAGTGCATCCCTTACAATACGCATATTTTCAGAATTTCGCGTGCCTATTTCCAAGCTGAGCCTTCGAATCTTTTTCCTCAAAGGCTCCAGCTCGCCCGGTCCACCTTTCCCAAGGGAGCCTTCCGTTCCCTCCAGGTTCCTTTGGATTATTTCTTGTTGAGTCTTGATCTCTTTATATATTTGTTCTTTTTTATCCTTGAGCGGCCAAAGATCTCGAATCTGCCCCGTAATCAGGCACTGCCGTTCTTGTTCAAGGCAAAGGCACAAATCCTCCAATAACACCACTTCTTTTTCATAGGCTTTTTTTACTGTTTGCAAGCTCATATCCAACTTAAAGATCGACACCTAGGGATAAAATCTGAAATTATCTTTCCACCCTTTGTCCCAGGTCACTTGCCTCGGTTTTCACTGTCCTTCACGTGCTTTTCACCCAAATGGCCGGTGAATTGATTGTACAGCAACCGACTCAAACTGCCCGGGCCAAGGTCAGACATCTTTTTGGCCAATTCCATGTCCAAAAGGGACTCATAGATTTCTTCCGCCTGTCCGCCGTGAAAGAGGTCACACTTTTCCACTGTCCTTCTCATGCTCTTGAGTAACTGATATGTAAAAATGGCCTCAAAATCCCTGCATGCCCTTTTTAATTTCTTCTCTTCGTTCTGCGGCGAAAATTGATATGACTCACCTATCCTTGACAGGCTTTCCATGCTCGAAAAATCCCCCTTGACTCATGTTTAATATCCAAAAAGTTGCCTCTACTTCCATTGGAACCTTGTTTTTATCACATTATGACCAGCTCTGCCTGCAGGGCTCCTGCCGCCTTTATGGCCTGCAAGACCACGATCAAATCTCTTGGAGTAACCCCTATTGCATTGAGTGCTCTTACAACTTCTCCCAGGGTCGCACCCTCAGGCATGAGGATCAGTTTCCTGGCCTCCTCATTAACATTTACCTGACTGTTGTTAGTTACAACGGTTCTACCCTGCGAGAAAGGAGGTGGCTGGCTCACTTCCTTTGTTTCCTTTATTCGAACGCTGAGGTTGCCGTGGGCAATGGCGACCGAAGAAATCCGAACGTTTTCTCCCATTACAACAGTTCCGGTCCGCTCATCCAAAATTACCCTTGCCTTGGTGTCAGTTTGAACCCTAAGTTGTTCAAGTCTCGCCACAAGCCCGACAAGATTATCAGAATAGTTTTGCGGCACCTTTACCTTAATGGTACCCGGATCAGCAGCGTATGCTGCACTTAAACCCAACTCTCTGTTGATCAAATTTGACACCCTTGTAGCTGTTGTAAAATCAGGAGAGTTAAGTGTAACTATCAGATCCTTCATCCTGTCAAAATGAAATGGTATCTCCCTCTCAACGGTTGCGCCATCCGGTATTCTGCCGACTGTAGGATGGTTTTTCTTGACACCTCCTCCGGCCTGGCCCGAACTGGCAAACCCCCCGACAACCAGGGGCCCTTGGGCCATGGCGTACACCTTGTTATCCGCTCCCTTGAGAGGGGTTAAAAGCAGTGTGCCACCCTCCAGGCTCTTGGCGTCTCCTACCGAGGAAACCAGTACGTCCAGTTTGGATCCTATCCTTGCGAAGGGGGGAAGCTCGGCCGTGACCATGACAGCCGCTACGTTGCTGACCTTGATGTCATCGGGTAAAACATGGATCCCCATGCGCTCCAACATGTTTGCAAGTGACTGAATGGTAAATTCAGTTCCAGTACCGTCACCCGTTCCGTTCAGGCCCACCACAAGGCCGTATCCGACTAGCTGGTTGCTTCTTACGCCCTTAAATGAAGCAATATCTTTGAGCCTTGCACCCTTTGCGGCTCCCACCATTACCATTAGGAATAGGAAGTAACATGCAGTTATAAGAAAGAACTTTGACTTCACATGCATGATCAACACAAAACCTCCTGCCCTTAAAAAGGCCACACGTAATCAAGGATCCTCATTAACCATCCGGGCCGCTGCTTATCGCTGAGGGCTCCTTTGCCTGTGTATTCTATTTTCGCATCTGCGATGTAAGTGGAGAGAACAGTATTGTCTTTGGAAATGTCGTATGGACGAACCAATCCAGACAGCACAATGAATTGGGTCTCGTTGTTTACCCTGATCTCCCTGGTTCCTCTGATAAAAAGATTTCCATTTGGTAAAACCTCCATGACGCGCGCAGTAATAGTCGCGGTCATGGATTCATCCCTTTTTGTATTCCCTGTGCCCTTGAAAGAGTTCTTCATAGATCCCTTGAACATTATGTTATTGTTGAAGCCTTGGGGAAACAACTCTCCCATCTTTTGTTCATAACCAAGAAAATTATTTATACCAGCATAAATCGAAGAGTCGCGTTGCGTATCCGTTTCCGCCTTTTTCTCTGCCTTGGACGTCTCGACAATGTTAATTGTAACAAGATCTCCCACTTTGAAGGCCCGAATATCTTGGAAAAATCCGGGATATGCTGTTTCCTGAAACAAACTGGCCTGCTCGGGTATCTCAACAGACTGTTTCGGGCCAATTGTGTTAGGATGACTTGGTGTGGCAACTATGACTCCCCTCTCCTTTTTTACCTGCTGTGTATTTCCTGCACAACCAACTAAGAGACTACCTCCAAAAAGGATGGCAATAAATAGAACCAGAGTGTAGCTCTTCATGACTTGACCTCTTGCAACTGGCTTCAGATTTCTTCTCACTTGAAACAACCTCATAACTAAATAAATCTGACGCTAAAATTCCACCTTAACCAGGCCGGGGCTCTTTACTGTGGCATAGATTTCCTTGCCACTACCTATGTTAATTACTTTTACCTGATCTCCGGCGCCTCCTTCCTCCAGGGCCTTACCAGTAGCGATCACCTTGATGTGCTCATTTTCAGCAAGTATCCGAATTTGTTGCCCCCTCCTCACCCAAGGCACCTCCTTTATCATCGCCCTTGTTAAGATTTGGCCTTTCCTGACCGTCCTGAGAAGCTGCTTCCCGATAACTTCCTTGGGATCCGTAATGATGGTATCATTGAATGAATCTACCACCTTCTCCGTTACTACTATGTCACCGGAACCAATTATCGCACCTCGGACGATCTTTCTTCCCGCCCTTACGAAACGCTGTTTAACAAGCAGGGTTGCGCTTATTGGAATCTTTCTGACAGGCCTTTCATTGACCCAAAAGGTGACAACCAAAGACAAGGGGCCTACCCATCGCGTCCTGCCCTGGTGCCTGGCTGTCCATCGCAGCTTCCCAGATGGCAGGCATACCAGTTTGGGTGATGAAAATTTTTCAATCAGGATGTTTTGAAGCGGCCACGGGGCATGTTTCTTTAAGTAGGCATGGAAAATCTCTTCAAGTCTTTTTTTCTTAACGACCTGGGTAGCACGCCGCACGTGTAATGCATTCGGGATTTTTACCCTGATGTTCTTCTCCTTCGACAGAATTGGGCTCAACTTGGATATCAAGAAACTATGGTCAAGGATAAAACCACTTCCTGGAGGCGGAGAGGGAGCAATCTTGATTCTAGCCAGCCTGCCTACCCGGATGTCATTGGCCGGCGTGAACCTGGCGATATCGGCCAACCGTATTTCTGCTGACTTTACTATTGCCTCCTCTTTGACAAAGATCTCGAGCTCTGAGGCCATTGCGAGACCAAAACCCAAAGCAGTCACAGAGAAAATAGCGAGGACGCACAACATGAGTTTTCTAAATCTGTCCATTCCCATACACCCCTATCTCACAAGGTTGTTGGCCATTTGAAGCATCTCATCAGAGGTTTTTATGGATTTTGAACTCGCCTCATACGCACGCTGGCTGGTGATCATGTTGACCATTTCCTCTACCACGTCCACGTTCGACATCTCCAAGTAGCCTTGGGCTATCGTACCCATGCCGTCTACGCCGGGCTCGGCCTCAATAGGATCACCGGAGGCTTCACTTGGTATGAACTTGTTTCCGCCCAGACTCAGCAACCCCGCAGGATTGGGAAAGCTGTAAAGGGTCAATTGCGCACTGGCAAGCTCTGACCCGTCCGCGGCGACGGCTGCCATCTTGCCGTCTGCCTGTACGGTAAAATGGACTGCATCCGAAGGGATTGAAAATTCCGGCTGGAGCCGGTCGCCATCAGGGGTACAGATGTATCCCTCGCTATCGATTTTAAAATTTCCCGACCTTATATAAACCTCTTGATCACTGCTTATGACCTTAAAAAAACCCTTGCCTTCAATTGCAAGATCAAACTCATTCCCTGTCTGAACGTAGTCACCCTGTGAAAAAACCTTTTGTACTGAAACAGGCCTCGTACCCATGCCTATCTGGATCCCTGTGGGAACTTCTGCTCCAGAGGCGGTGCTGGCACCGGGAGATCTCATATTTTGGTATAGTAAGTCCGCAAAATCGGTCCTTGACTTTTTAAAACCCGCTGTACTGACATTCGCCAAGTTGTTGGCAATTACGTCAATTTTGAGCTTTTGCGCCCCCATTCCCGAGGCTGCTGTCCACAAGCTTCTTAGCATGACTTTCCCTCCTGTTGCTCACTTACCTGTCACTATTACTTGAGCCTTGAGACCTCATTGGTCGCTTTGTTATCCAGTCGATCTAGGACCTTTATTGCTTTTTGGTAACTCTCAAAGGCCCTTAAAGAATGTATCATTTGAACCATTTCCTCTGCCACGTTCACGTTACTACTTTCCAGGCACCTCTGCCTCACCTTAGTCTCGGGCGGGAGCACATCCTCGTTCGCCCCCTGCCTTTTCTTGAACAATCCATTACCCACCTTTACCAATGCGTCGTCATTGGCAAAAGAGACGATGTCGAGTTGATCTAATTCATCCCCGCCAAAGGTTATAACCCCTCTTTCATCTACAGTTACGTGCTTACTCAGATCCTGAGTATCAAATAAATTAATGGGGCCTCCTTTCCCCAACACGACATATCCGTCCTGAGTGATTAGGTTCCCCAGGGCATTCAATTTAAAATTTCCTTTCCTCGTGTATCTTATCCCATAAGGCGTTGCGACCTTGAAGAATCCCTTGCCACTGATGGCAAAATCTAGCATGTTCCCAGTATTGTATATGTCGCCCTGACTAAAGTCGGGTTGTACCCGCACCAGTGCCTTGCCCCCCCCTGGTGTCCCTGCCCCCTCGGCGGACACGGAACCCTGCTGCAGTAATAAATCCTGGAAGGAAATCCTGTCTCTTTTGAAACCAGCCACGGATGCATTCGCCAGATTGTTGGCGATAACATCCATTCGAATTTCTTCCTTCAAACAACCTCTGACTGCGTCGATCATGCCAAGCATTTCTTCTGACCCTCCCATTCCGCCTTGTTTAGGCTTTCTAGGGTTATCCTTAGCAATAACCGTACCATAGAATCCTTGAACCACATTTTATCAAATTTGGCTATCTTATTGTGATAACAGGATAATTCGCCCCTCCGCGCCAACCGACCAAACCCACGATTGCACGGTCCATGAAATTGCGCCATATTCTGAATTTCTTTCCGCTACTGGGAAAATATTGCCTTGCTCCCGCTTTCGCTCCCCAAGGCTCTCCTTGGCCCGATAAAGCCTTAGCTCCCACGCTCCTTGAGTTCCTTGTTCAGCCTATATGCAAATGCCAGTACCTCAGCTACAGCCCTGTAAAGCTCTTCTGGTATTTGTTCATGCCAGTCCAGTGTTGCAAGTGCTGCCACAAGATCGGGGTCTTCATAAATGGGTATCCCCTTGTCTTTCGCAAGCTGCACGATTTTTTCTGCTACCTTACCTTTACCTTTGGCTACCAGCTTGGGTGCAGCGAACTTCAGGGGCTCATAGCGGAGGGCCACCGCACTCAAAGCCTCCCTGCGCCGGGGACTTGTTTTTGATTTGGAATGGCCTTGTTCACCCACCTTCTCATACCTCCAGGTCAAAACCTACCTTTTGACGGGCTCCAAAAAGTTCCGCAGTGAGCTCATCTCCCTTTGCCAGCTGAAAATCAATGGAATCCACAAATAGACCCTGCCCTTCCATTGCCTTCAGAAGTGTACCAGCCTTCCTTGATGCAAATTTACGCCTATGCTCATCTTCCAGAAAAAAGGTCAGGCGCAGTTCGCTTTCAGCCAATCTAAAAAAGACCTGAAGACGACCTAGTTGAGATAACTTAATATCAATCCAAACAGAAAAACCCTTGCGGGAAAATTTTCGAGCTAAGATCTTCGCCCAGCCGAAGCCATGCCTTTCCCTGATGGGAAGGAACCAGAACCAACCGATTCCTTCATTCATGCAGTGGAAATTGATGCCCTGGTGCGATTCAATTAGGTGTAATACCTTTGAAACTTTTTGCTCCATGGCTGCGGTTTCTTTGGTGTATTTGCCGTCACTGTGTAAAATCTCAAGGGCTCTCAAGAGCAAGCCTTTCAGGTCATCCCCCACCGCCTGCTGGCCTGAGGCTTGCCTTTGCTCCATCACCAGCCGTGCAACCTTGTTCTCCCAAAAGAGGCCACTCGAGGAGAGGGATTTTCGCAACCAGCGGGGATCGCCGACTGCTCCTTCACCGTAAACCAGCTCGGCCAGTAGCGTTGATGATTTTGCAAATATTCCCGAACCATCCTTAAATTGGCTAATGGAGGATTCCACTGACTCAAAGATCTCTGTGAGCATCTCTCCCAGTTGCTCTCGCGCACTTTCGCCGCCAACCCAGAGGCGAATGATAGAGGGCTCTTGTCCCTTCTGCCTTGGAACAATCCTAAGTTCGATATTTGGTCTCACGCGAGTGACCATAAACTCATATACAGATCCCTCACTTAGCTGGCCCTTTGCATGAGCAGTGAAAATTCCACCTTTGGCCGAAACGGTCACCAGTCCCCATTTTCCCGCTTTCAATATGGTCCCCTTAAAACGTTCTCCATTCTTGAAATTGATGGGGAAACCTTTATTGGATCTACTATTGATCAGCTCGATATCGGATAGGGACTTTCTGTAGATAGGGGAAAAGGACCTGATCATCTCTAGGCTGTACCTTTTGAGCTTTTGTCGGGTGAACTATTGAGTTTCATGATGAGTTCAAGTTCACCCGAGGGCAGGCCTAACCGCTTGCATATGTCATCCTTGGAAAGCCCTTGGCCTTGGAGAGTCTCTATAAGCTTTCTGGTGGCTGCGATTTTCTTATTGCTTTTTTGTGAATGGCCCCCTCCGTGGATCGGCATGCTTATGATCTTTTTTATCTCCTCACTTATCACCTGGGCTTTAGTAAGCCTGGTGTCCAGGTCCGTCATTAAGCGATTAATCAGTTCGCGTTTCTCCCCTAAAATTTTTTCAAGGGACTCACCCAGCTCCTCCATTTCCCTGATTAAGGTCATGGCCTTGTTCATTGCTGCTTGGAAATCGGCAGTTGCAGCCTTACGGTTAAAATACAAGCGACCAAGCACTATCAGTACTCCCAGTATTACTAGATCAAGAATGAATTGACCTGTTACCAGTATTCTTAGATCTATCGGCATAACCAATCCCTTCCCACTCTACTGACACTGCCCGGGTGCAAAATGCTGTCTATCAAACATGCCCAATCTCTGAAAGCACGAACAGCCTCTAGACACCGAACGACCTTACTCATATGACAATATCGACCTCGCTTCCTTTTTCCTTGGCCTCCCCTTTTGCCTCTTCGGCCGTGCCTCCTGCCTCGGCCCTGACGCCCTCTCCAAGCGAACCATCACCCTTCTTCCGTAACTCTTTCCTGTTTCTGCGTTTTTCATCCCCGGGCCCCCTTTTTGGTGATACCCTCAACACCCTATTAGCAGGGGGCAATACCACCAGCCGAGAACCAATATCTGAATATTCAGCCATAGCCACTTCCCTCCCTTCCGGTCGGCATTGGCATTGGTGGGACACTAGATAAGGTCCATTTTCAAATCAGCAACTTGAATGCTTTCCACACCTAGGGCCTTGTTCAATGTTTCAGCGGCCCCTTGGAGTATCAGGGCCTTGTCCTTCATAGGATCGATCCCACGGCCAAATACTTCTTGAAAAAACCTATAAACCTCTCCTCGAATCTGGTAACGGGATTCCTTATACTTAACCCCTATTATCCTCTTCCATTGGACTGTCATATCGACCTGGACCATGACTGCATCCGGGGTCTCCAGTTTCAAAGGAACAAAAAAAGGTCCAAGCTTTTCACTGACAAGCGGATTTGAAACAATCGGGGTGTCCTCCTCACCCGCTGATGCTTTTCGGTCTTGCTTTAATTTCCATCCCCACAAAAATCCTAAAGCGACAATGATGGATCCCAACAAAAAGATACTGACCAAGATCCTATTTTTTTTGCGGCGGGATAGCTCTGGCTCAAAGATTGAAGAGACCTCTCCACTGGCCTTGGGCTCTTCGGAATCATCTTTTTTGCCACCTTTTTCTCCATCAGAGCGAGCCTTTATTCCATCCTTAATCTTAACCTGATCCACCGACTCTTCTTCGTCAAGAGCAACAGATTCTTCTTCACCCTCGTCGAGGTCTTGAACTTGTTCGTCCCTCTTTGAATTATCATTTTCATTGAACACGGTCCCGGCAGAAGCTTCTTTTGCAAGGGTGGACTCAGTATCTTCGGGTTCATCCAGCTCTACAGGATCCTGTGAGAAGAAATCAGCAGATCCCTTACCGGCCTCCTCTTCGGCTCCTGTCAGCTCCTCAGGCTCCAGTTCCTCGAGTAGTTCAAGGTTTTCGCTTTCTTCGTCACCGACTTTTGTACTTGCCGTTCCATTGAAGGTAGGCTGATCAGTCGCTTCCATCGCTAGGCCCTCGGAACATCATGCATGATATATCCTTTAATGCGGTTTCTGAGTCTAATCACCGCCTTGGTATGGAGCTGAGAAATTCGCGACTCCGTGTATCCCATCACTTCCCCGATCTCCTTCATTGTCAGCTCTTCGTAATAATATAGACTTACGACCAGCTTCTCCTTCTCGGGAAGTTTATCTATCGCCTCCGCAATAACCTTTTTGAGCTCGAGGTAATCCACGTGGGCCATTGGATCTGAACCTCTTTTGTCCTGATACATCTCCCACAGTCCGTTGATGTGGCGGTGTGACATCAATTCGCCCAGCTCTTCTTCGTTTATTATTGAAACACCTCTGGTCTCTTCCAAAAGTTTGTAAAAAGAATCCAAATCAAGGTTAAGCTCTTTGGCTACTTCCGAATCACTCGCCGGCGCCATCTTCCGGTTTTCAACCTTTTCATAAGCCTCTTCCAGCATTTTGGCATTTTTGCGCACAGACCTAGGCACCCAGTCCATTGCCCTCAGTTCATCAAGCATCGCACCACGTATCCTGAACTCCGCGTAGGACTTGAATGCAACCCCTTTTTCTGGATCGAATTTCTCTATTGCATCCAAAAGCCCCATAATACCTGCGCTCAACAAATCATCCTGATCCACATGGGGAGGAAGTTTCATGGCAAGGCGGCCGGCAATTGTCTTTATCAACGGGGCATATTTGCGGACATACTCTTCCTTCTCGATGGCACATCGGCTCGATCTCCATTGCCTACCTTCCTGCTGATATCTCTTTGCTTTCCTCATCGCAGTGGTTGTCATTATGTTCTCTCTCTGCTGAATTAATGGTGGTTTTCCAATAACCTTTGCCAAAAGAACTTAACATCACCTTCAAAATCAAGGTGTTCTGGAGAGGATATGAGCTTTTCAGCCACATCCATGAATTTTTTGCTCGCCTTTGACAATGGATAGAGCTCCAGTACAGCCTGCTGGCGTCTAACCGCCTTAGGTACATTGTCGTCATAGGGAATCCATCCCAAGTAATCCAGGGACAGGGACCCAAGGAATTTGTCAACCACGACACACAGGTGTCGATAGATTTGTTCTGCTTCTTGGCTGGTTCGGGCTGAATTGATCAGGATCCGGAATTTCTTTTGATGATACTTATTGGCCAAAACCTTTATGAGGGCGTAAGCATCCGTTAAAGATGCAGGCTCGTTGGTTATGACCACCACCTTTTCCATAGCGGCAAAATTAAAATACATAACATTGGCTGAAATCCCTGCACCTGTATCAATAAAAAGTACATCAAAAAATTGCTGCAAGGCGTCGAACTCATCCAGTAAGAACATCCTCTGGGCCTGGGTCAGGTCGGTTAGCTCTTGAATTCCCGAGGCCGCTGGCAGCAAGTGAAAACCCGCCGGCACGTTAACAATGACCTCTTCCAGCCTTTTCTCGCCGCTCAAGACATGTTGGATCGTATACCTTGGATTCAATCCCAGCAGCACATCCATATTCCCAAGACCCAGGTCGGCATCCAGGATCAAAACCCTTTTCCCCAGACGACACAGAGCAAGGGCGAGATTGGCCACTACATTGGTTTTGCCCACTCCTCCCTTCCCACTGGTTACAGAAATTACCCTCAGGTCTTTTGTCTTTTCGCGACTCCCCGATTTTTCAGGCAGAGCCCAGTTACCTCGGTTCTCTTCCATTTGTTCCGCTACCATACTTCTAAGTCGGCTGGCCTGGTCCATAGTAACCCACCTCGCGGCTTGGCTCAACTGGTCTCACATAGTTCCTTCGCAGTATCAGTTCTCCTATTCTTTTTCTGGTAGCAACCTCAATGTCTTCCGGCACGCTTTGACCTGTGGTTAGGTATGAAACCGGACGGTTGCACTTTAATAGAAAGTTGATCATTGATGATCCATCAACTGCTTCATCTAGCTTTGTAAATATGTAGCTCCTTAGAGGTAGAATCCGAAACGATTCCTCGGCGGCCAACAAGCTGCTTAGCTCCGCATTGGCACTCAAAACAAGATAGTGGTACAAGGAATACGGCACCTTTAGTGTCTGATAGATTCTAGAAACATCTTCCTGCTTTCTCGGATTTCTGCCCGCTGTATCTATTAAAATGACATCAGCAGATTGGTGGCGCTCAAGGGCGGCCCTGAGATCCGCTGAATTGTCTGCAACTTCCAGCGGCAGGCCCATTATCCGCGCATAAGTCTCGAGTTGGGCCACGGCCCCGATGCGATATGTGTCCACCGTGACCAGAGCCACCCTCAACCTTTTCTTCATCTTGTAAATGGCAGCAAGCTTTGCAATAGTTGTGGTCTTTCCAACTCCAGTGGGTCCCACAAAGGAGTAAATCATCTGTTTCTTAATTACCCGTGGTTCCTTGGCGATCTTGATCGATCCGAGGAGATCTACCAAGCAATCCCGAAGTTCATTTTTCGATATCGCACGTTCTGGTGCGGTGTTTTGGGCCCGGTCTCGAGCACGAATGAGATGGATATTTTCAGGTATAACACCAAGATGCCGGTAGTAAACATAATGATTCCTGGGGATTGAAAGAGCGGCCAATCCACTGCTTTTGGCCGCAGATGCTTCCAGTGCCATAAGAAAGTGGCTAATCTCATTTAACCTCGCTTCAAGAAACCGCCATTTTTCATGGAATTCTTCATAAGAGGAAGAGACCAATTCGCCTTGACCATGTGCCGGGGCATCGTAGTCTATTGCAGCGGTCACCTCTATTTGATCCTTTATATCCCCATAGGCTCCACCCCTTCGGCTGATGGTCCTGGTCTTCAATATCACGGCATCAGGACCCATTTCTTCCTTCACCTTGCGCAGGGCTTCTTGAGAGCTATTAGCTATGAAGGTTCTTATATTCATTTTTATAAGCCGATTTCTCCAACAGATTCGATTTTTATGCCGCTGGGGATTTCATTGTGCGATACCACCGTCACTTGGACTTGGAATCTTTCACACAGTTTTTTCAAATGCCTTCTTACAGTTGCCGAACACAAGAGCACAGGATGCTCTATTTTGGGAGCTACTTGGTCCATTACTTTCCTTATGCTCTCTATGATGTTTTCGGCCTCGGAGGGTTCAAGCGCTAGATATGCCCCATATTCCGTCTGATTTATTCCCCTGCTGATCCTATCTTCAATATCCGGCCCTACTGCTATGACCCTCAATACATTTCGTTTATCTAAATAGGGTTTTACAAGTGTCCTGCCCAGCTTCTGCCTTACGTACTCCGTCAGCAGGTCAGTGTCCTTGGTAATCGGTGCATAATCAGCCAATGTCTCCACAATTGTAAGTAGATCCCTTATTGATACCTGCTCGCGTACTAGGTTCTGCAAAATCTTTTGTACAGCCCCCACGGTGAGCACAGAGGGAACCAATTCTTCCACCGCCTTTGGGTGAGTGTTAGATAGATTGTCCAAAAGGCGCTGAACTTCTTGGCGACCTAGGAACTCGTACCCGTGCTCTTTGACAACTTCTGACAGATGAGTGATTATCACACTGGCTAGATCCACAACGGTATACCCAGCCAGCTGTGCATCACCCTTTTTTTCGGGCGCAATCCATAGCGCAGGCAACCCAAATGCCGGTTCTCTGGTTGGTATGCCGTCTACCCTGGCTTTTACGTCGCCCGGATCAATGGCAAGGTAATGATCCATCATCAACTCCCCTCTTGCCACCTCATTGCCCTTTATGCAGATTGCGTACTCGTTGGGCTTCAGTTCAAGATTGTCCCTAATATGCAGAGACGGGATCACAAGCCCCATTTCCAGAGCATACTGTTTTCGTAGTGCCCGGATGCGCTCCAACAGATTACCTTGGGTTTGACTGTCAACAAGAGGGATAAGTCCGTAGCCTATTTCCAGCTCCAAGAGATCGACCGGAAGCAGGGCCTCCACCTGCTCCATCCCACTTTGTGCGCCAGCCTTATCTGTCTCTTCCTCTGGCCTTTCTTGGACCTCTTTTTGAGCTTTGGGAACAGTTCTTGATAGAAAATACACTGTCGCAGACAACAAAAGAAAAGGAACAGCCGGCATGCCAGGGGCCAACGCGAACAGAAAGATTATACCTGATGCTATTCGCATTGCCCGTGGCTGAACCCCGAACTGCCTTACCACCTCGAATCCCATATTGGCCTCAGATGCCGCTCGACTAACCAGGATGCCTGCTGCGGTCGAAATGATAAGGGCGGGGATCTGGGATACCAGGCCGTCACCTATCGTAAGTAAGGTGTAATTCTGCACAGCCGTTGACAGGTCCAAGTGTTTTTGGATCACCCCTATCACCAACCCGCCTATGATATTAATGAGGGTTATGATGATGCCAGCTATGGCATCCCCCCTTACAAACTTACTTGCACCGTCCATCGCCCCATAGAATTCCGCTTCCTTAGCGATCTCAGCCCTTCTAGCCCTTGCCTCGGCTTCGTCAATGAGACCTGCATTAAGATCAGCATCAATGCTCATCTGTTTGCCCGGCATGGCGTCCAGGGTGAACCGTGCCGCAACTTCTGCAATCCGACCAGCGCCTTTGGTGATCACTACAAAATTGATCACCACCAAGATCATGAAAACCACTAGCCCTACTGTTGTATTCCCCCCCACAACAAAGGCGCCAAAGCTTTTTATGATCTTTCCGGCGGCCAGTGACCCCTTGTCACCATTAAGGAGTATAAGACGTGTTGATGCTATGTTGAGAGACAGACGAAACAAGGTTGTGATGAGCAGAAGCGAAGGGAAAACCGAGAAATCTAGTGGCTTAAGTGTGTATATAGTTAGTAGCAATATGAGCACGCTCAAGGTGATATTTAGGGCAAGGAGCATATCCAGGGCAGTGGTGGGAAGAGGAATGATCATGACCAGCAATATCCCGACAATGCCAAGAGCAATGGCAATATCGCTGTTCGCTCCTAGGGGTAATTTACTTACCGACAATCTGGCTGAATCCATAGCCATATAACCTTAGTTTGCCCTTCCTTTCAGTCTGTAAACATAGGCGAGCACTTCTGCAACCGCCTGGTATAGGGCGGAGGGTATCTCTTCGCCCATATCCACCAATTTATACAAATTTTGTGCCAGGGATTTGTTCTCCACCAGCGGAATTCCATTGTCCTGGGCGACCTCCCTTATTCTGAAGGCTATGTGTTCAGCACCCTTGGCCACCACCTTAGGGGCGGTCATTGTTAGGGCATCGTACTTTAGCGCAACGGCTAAATGCGTGGGGTTCGTTATGACAACGTCTGCAGTCTTTACCTCTTCCATCATTCGCCTTCTGGCCATTTCTCTCTGGATTGCCCTTATTCTACTTTTCACCAATGGGTCACCTTCGGTCTGCTTGAACTCTTCCTTCACCTCTTGTTTTGTCATTTTTATGCTCTGCTCAAATTCCCATTTCTGGTAGAGGTAATCCAACAAGGCCAACAGCGCGATCACAATGCAGCTTTTCCCCACAACTTTCAGAGAGGCATGTCCCAAATAGGCCATTATCTGTGTTTTGTCCTGGTATGTTAATTGGATGAAATGACCCAGTTCTCCTTTGAGTACTGAAAAAGCCGCCCATCCCACAATCAGTATCTTGCCTATTGATTTGGCCAGTTCTACTAACGAGCGTTTCGAGAACATGCGTTTGGCGCCTTCCACTGGGTTGATTTTTGACGCCTTTGGTGCCAACGGTTCGACACTCCAAATCAGGCCCGTCTGTGCTAGATTCGAGGCAAGTGCTGCAACAACCAATACCAGCATGACGGGAAGGAGCAAGGATATGATAAGCTGGAGGTAGTCCTTGGCCAAAACGAATACGTCTATATCCCCTTGGCTGACGAACGCTGCCGAAGCAAAGGCCTCACGCATCATGGCACCGAGGGAACACATCAGCTTATGCCCCCCAAACAGAAAGAAAAGGACCCCGGAACCTATGACAGCTACCGAAGGGATTTCTCTGCTTTTTCCTACCTGCCCCTTCTTGCGAGCGTCTTCGCGTCGCTTCGGGGTTGGCTGTTCGGTTTTCTCTTGAAAGGATTCTTCAGGCATACTCTTCTCACATCAGCTGTATAGCCTTCACAAGGATCTCTGCCATATGTCGAATCAAGGCCACCAAAAAAGGAGAAAGGTTGTTCATCATAATGCCAAACAGGATCAAACCCAGGCCGATGTTTATTGAAAAGCCCACCATCAGGATGTTTACCTGTGGGACCGTCCTGGCCACAATTCCAAGACCCAGATTGGACAAGAAAAGAGCAATGAGAATAGGGGCCGACAATTTCAGAGCTATCACGAACATCTCTCCGCTTACCTTGGCAATGGCCGTGTAAAGAGCAGGAGATCCTGAGAAACCATTGGGTGGAATTAATTCAAATGAGTATGCAATGGCCCTTATAAACGCATGGTGCCCGTTGACCGAAAAGAAAATAAGGACCGTTACCAAATACAAAAACTGGGACATGACCGAGCTCTGCCCACCGGTCTGGGGATCCATCACGCTAGCCATATTAAAGCCCATCTGGAAGCCAAGGAATTGGCCGGCCAGTTGGACAGAGGCCAAGATAAATTTGACCCCCAATGCCATGGTAAAACCCATGATCACCTCTGAGATAACAACGATGAAGAACCCCAGTGTACTTGCAGGCAGAGTTGTCTTTGGAACCGCCGGCAGCATAGCTATTGTTAGGACCATCGCAAAACCAAGCTTCCACAAAGAAGGCAGACCTCTCGCCCCGAAAAACGGCAACATAAAGGCTATAATGCTCACCCGGAGCAAGGCCCAAAAAAACGTCTGAAAATCTGCAGGGTCGATTATTGGTAGCGCCATAAAGGTCTCACCTCTTTGTTTCCGGAACTACTAGGAGAAAAGCTAACGAATGAAAGTTGGGATACTCTCAATGATTCTGCTGGCAAAAAAACTCATCTTGTGGAGCATCCATGGGGCCACGGCTATAAGCGTAAGTAAGGTCGCGATAATCTTCGGGACGAATGTAAGGGTCATCTCCTGTATTTGGGTGGTGGCTTGAAGGATGGCGATAGCCAGTCCCACTATGAGGCCTACACCCAGCAATGGCGCTGAAAGGAGAAGGCTCAACTTTACGGCTTCGTTGGCCAGGCTTACTACTGATTCTGGAGTCATTTCTAAGTCCTCACAAGAAGCTCTTAATCATTGAACCTATCAAAAGGTTCCACCCATCTACCAACACAAAGAGCATTAGTTTAAATGGGAGCGACACCATAAAAGGCGGCAGCATCATCATTCCCATGGAAAGCAAAACGCTTGCAACCACCATATCTATCACCAGAAAGGGGATATATATCAAAAATCCTATCTGAAACGCCGTCTTCAGCTCGCTTATTACAAAGGATGGAATCAGTACCAAAGTGGGAACATCTTCCATAGTCTTGGGTCTGGCTTCATGGGCTACTTTCATAAACAGGGCAAGGTCCTTCTTCCTCGTCTGCCTGAACATAAACTGCCTGATGGGAGCAAGGGCCTTCTTTACCGCCTCCTGCTGTGTTATCTTCTCTTGGAGATATGGTTGGAGCGCATCATTGTTCACTTTGTTATAGACCGGGCTCATAATGAAAAATGTCAGCAACAACGCGAGCCCGATCAAAACCTGATTTGGAGGCATCTGCTGTGTGCCCAGTGCATGTCGAATCAATGAGAAAACAACGATAATTCTTGTGAATGAGGTCATCATGACCACAATGGCCGGAGCAAGGGACAACACTGTGAGCAAAAACAGTATTTGCAATAATGTGGATAGCTCATGGGGGTTATTTGCTTCTTTCACTCCTATGGTAATGGTGGGGAGATATGGGCCGTTTTGGGCATAGGCATTGATTCTGGAAAGAAACAGCACCAGAACCAAGACTGTCAGCCCAATCAAAACGACCTGTTTACAGCAGGCTCTCATGCCTCGTGATCACCTCGCAATGATTCACCGAAAAGCATCTTCTTTTTATTCAAAATTTTTTGAAACGCTCCCGCTGGCCCTTCTTGCCCAGCCCTTTCGTGGACTACCTCGCTCTTGGAATCGGTCATGTACAGAAGATTTATACTTTCTGTACCCACTCCTAGAACTAACCACTTGTCATCTACTTCGACCACTGTGACCGACCTTTTCGGTGCAATCGCAAGGGACCCCGCGATCCGCATACTAGGTCCTTCCTGCTTCAATTTTGGAAGACCTCTGAACCTTTTCAATATGTAAAAAACCACAATGATCAGGCCTATTATTAATAGAAGCGAGGCAAGCATCTTTATTGTTGCCATTGTCATGTCCGAGGTTGGCGAGGGAAGGCCCTGGCCTGATTCCTCTGCCCCTAGGGGGCTGGCACACCAAACAACGAAAACTATCACCAGTGTCCAAAGGCGGCCACGGAAGCTGCAGTAAGAATTGTCAACGGTTTGCCTTTTCATAACTATTTCGCCATCAGGCCAGCTTTTTCACCCTTTCCCCGGGACTTATTATGTTGGTGAGCCTGACACCAAATTTTTCGTTTACAACAACGACCTCGCCCTCTGCCATGAGCTTTTGGTTAACGTAAATCTCTACGGGTTCGCTAGTAAGCTTTTCCAACTCAACAACAGAACCTTGCCCGAGCTTTAACAGCTCGCCAATCTGTATGGTGGTTCGGCCCAGCTCAACGGTTATCTCAAGCGGCACATCTAAGAGAAAATCCAACCCCTTCGATTCTTCAGCTTGCTTTTGATTAAGCTGCATCTCAGAGAGTTCCATTGCTTCGGGCTTTTGCCCGGCATCGTGAGGGTTGCCTTTTTCCTGTTCTTTCTCCCCTGAACTGACCTGCTCTTCTGCCATTTTTCCACCTCGAATTTTACTTGATTCGTTCATGGCGTCTGCCCCGTGGGCATACACCTACTGTGTCTATCCAGCGATCATGTCATGAATTTTGAACACCTTCTTATTCTTATGTTTTCCCGCAAGACCCGAAAACTTTGGTCTTCCTTCGACCTTGCCGATGAGGTTGCTGCTGGGATCATTTTCCAAGACAAGGATGTCTCCTTCCTTCATATTCAAGAATTCTTGCACAGACAAATGCGTCCAACCCAAATCTACGCTCATTTTCACCCCCACCTCCTTCAAACTGCTCTTGAGCCTTTCGAGCCACAGCTTGTCAATATCCTCGCTTTCTTCCGTGAAGCTTCCTGAGAGCTTTTCGCGAATCGGCTGTATGGAAGCATAGGGGATGCAGATTATTATGTGCCCAATAGGTTTATTGAACTCTATTTCCATCTTCACTGAAACGAGAAACTCCGTGGGATGAACAACATTGACTGCCAGGGCGTTAGTCTCTGAGCGCAAGAAGCTTGCTTTTATGGGGTAGATCTCCGCCCATGAATTTGTCATGTTTTCAAGTACAATAGATACGATCTTGCTAATTATCTTTTTCTCGATTGGTGTGAAATCCCGGCCTTCAACCTTCGTACTGTCGGTACCGCTGCCACCCAAATAGGCTTCCAGCAAATTAAAAACCAGCCGGCTTTCCAACACAAGCATCCCTGTCCCTTTGAGGGGTTCCATCTTGAATAGATGGAGGCTCGTAGGAATAGGCAGTGCGCGCTGGAACTCCTCGAACTTGATAAGCTCCAAGCCCCCGGCATCTACGTCCACCACTCTGCGCAATGAGGCAGAGAGGCTGTTTTTTAAATTCACCGCGAACCTGTCGTTTATCATGCTCAAAAGGGGCATATCTCCTTTGAGATTCCTGCCTCGAGTATTCCAGTCGTAAGGCTGGTAGTCCAGTTCGTTGTCTAGACCTTTTTGATCTGTTTCTATCTCGCCCTTATCCAGACCTTTCAGCAGGGCATCAACTTCATCTTGAGAAAGTATTTGGTTCATATGATTCCTGCGCTATAACCCACGATTTGATGTCACAATTCTTCAGCCTTCTGCCTAACGACCCGATTACTTACTACTGCATTATGAACTCAGTAAAATACACATTCTTGACCTTCCCCGTTTTCAAAAACCTGTTAAGCGTGGCCAGTATCTCCGCCCTTAGTTGATACTTTCCGGACAAATCGCTAATGTCTTTAAATGATTTGCTGCTGAGAAGAGTCAAGATAGCATCACGGAGTTGGGGAAGTCGCTTATCCATCTCCGGCCGCATCTCTTCTTTGGCCAGTTCAAGCTCTAGCGTCACTTTTAGGTACCTCTTTCCCATTGGATCCATAAGGTTGACTATGAAGGTTTCCATAGGATAGATTGGGCCAATGTCTGGTTTTGCAACCTCTTCTGTCTTCTTGGCTTCCGCCTCCTTTTCCCCTTTCCCCAGAAACTTATTGAGCATACCGCTCTTAAAAGCAAAGAAGCCCCCTCCTGCCATGATGAATACGAGCAGGATTAAAATGATCAACTTCATGGGAAGGCCCTTTTTCTCTTTCTCTCGTTCCTTGGCCTCGGGTTCCTTTTTTTCTTCGTCAGCCATAATCTCACCTCGCTTTTCAGGTAATCAGGCTAAAGGGTGTTAGTAGTTAACTTCTGCCTAAATACCTTCTACCTATTTATTAAACGAGCTTTGCCTCATTTGAGGAGGTAAATATGCATTGAGTTTCTGTTCAATCACTCTTGGGTTTTCCCCTTTGGCAATAGATATTACACCCTCTGTCATGAGGTCTTTCATCATGACCTCCTCACTGCTTCGATTCTTTAATTTTCCA
>QMLZ01000031.1 GCA_003646995.1 Deltaproteobacteria bacterium
CAATCGGATGTTGCTCCCAAGCATGGGTTTGAACTGGCCATATGTAAGGGCCGGTCGAATTTGATCTTTTAAGGAGCAGTAATACGCATTAAGGTGGCCCGATTCTGCATGCTACCCCCTTAAGATTCGGGGTGCCGAACTCTTTGCCAACTTCTTTTACAGAAGTGAGCATATTGTCGTTGTATGTTTTCCAATCATGCCTGTTTTCCTCTGCTGTCCACCATCCATGGGAAACGTAAACCACTTTTGGATGAACGGTTTCTGTCAACTTTGCCTTTTGTGTTATGCTGCCCCAGCGGGTTTCCACGCGGACATCTTCACCTGTCTTTATACCGTATTCAGATGCAGTCTGAGGATGAATAAGCACATAGGGATCTGGTTCTTTCTTCCTCAAGCTGTCGACCCATCTGTAGGAGGAATGGAGGTAATAAGGGCTCTTCGCACTGGTGAGTACCAAAGGGTAATCCTTGTCCGTATTTTCAGGTGGACCATCAAAAACTGGCAAGGGCGCTAGTCCATACTTTTCAGCCTGGCTCAATCTCAATTCAACTTTCTTTGTCGGGGTCCTGAAGCCGGATTGGAGAAACTTTTGGAATCTGGTTTCTCCTTTAAGATATCCTCTTTTCACAAACTCCTCATATGTCAGGCCACTTGGCTTCAACACAAGGTTTAGCATTTCCTCATAATCATCAAACCACAGTGAAGGATCAGATATACGCTTGCCCAGCTCATTCAATATTTTTATGTCTGGCCAACATTCCTGCGGGGGATCAACGACCTTTGGGCGGGCCAAGATGATCCCATGACCCAGGCCATAGTGGCCTATATCATTAAACTCGTATTGCGTGGCAGCAGGAAGTACAACATCGGCAAGAGATGCGGTAGGGGTCATCACAATGTCTGAGACGGCCAAGAAATCCAGCTTCATAAATGCGTTGTAGGTCATCTCACTTTCAGCATATGAAAGCAAAGGATTGGCACACTGAACATAGGCAGCTGTTACAGGGTATGGTCTTTCGCGGAGTACCGCCTCTCTGAAAAAGGCCGGGGGCACTGTCATTAGCCTGGGTATGGTTCGGTGGTAGGCATGGATCATTTCTTTGCGTTTTTCAGGTATCACGTCAGCTCTTACGAATTTTCCCAAGGCCGTGATATTGGGCTCCAGCGCATGGACATTCCCCCCCGGTGTATCCAGATTACCGGTAATAGCCATGATGCAGATTAATGCGCGGGCAGCATCAAAGGCGTATTCTGTGTGTTCAATGGGATTTCCCCATTGTATTGATGTAGGCTTCATCTGAGCTATCATACGTGCTGCTTTTCTTATTTGCTTTGGTTCTAACCAGATTGCTTTCCCTAATGCCTCGGGACTGAAAGGGTCTAAATGGTTGGCTAGATCGGAAAACCCATGGGTCCACCTGCGGACAAATTCTTTATCATATAATTCCTCTTTAATGATTACATTCAGTATAGCCAACGCCAACCCGTGATCTGTTCCGGGTCTCAGTTGGAGCCATAAATCTGCCTTTTTTGTCAAGGATGTCTTGCGAGGGTCCACGACAATGAGTTTGGTGCCTGTGCCGAGCTGCTTGAGTAGAAGACTACAGATTTCTCCTTCTTCATTGGTAGCGGTTATGTTGCTACCCCACAGCACCACAAGCCTGCTTGGGTGGTGGAAGTCTGCAACAGGGTAGAATCCACAAGTGTGGATACCACTGATCTCACGGGGGGCATGACATACATCTTGGGATGCTACCACATTGGGCGAACCGAAAATATTGGCCAGCCGGATCAGCGCAAAGTGCTCTAGACCTTTGGGCATACCCTGGCAAAAGGCTACGGCTCTAGCGCCATAACTGTCGCGGATTCGAGTGAGGTTTTCTGAGATCAGGGAGAGTGCTTCATCCCATGAAATCTTTTGCCATTTGCCTTCTCCCCGTGCTCCCGTTCTTTTTAAGGGTTCTTTGAGTCTGTGGGGACTGTACAGCTTATCAGCAGAATGAATCCCTTTGAGACATACGTAGCCCTTGTTGAGAAATCCCTGTGGGTCACCTTTTATTTTCACTATCTTGCCGTCCTTGACCCCTACCAAAAGGCCACACCCGCCATGGTCCATGCGTCCACAGTGCGTTCTAATCCAGAGTATTTCACCTGCTTCAGCCATATCTTAACCCCCCCATAAAAACACGGTTCTAAAGGTCTAACTAATTTAGCCAGCCCAGTCATACAAGATGAAGCGCCTTTTTTCCATCTCAAAATGCTTCTGTGAAACCGAGCCTCGCACGGGACTCAGCAGGTTTGCAGTCCAGGCCTAAGTAATTAGGGATTTCTACCTGATAAGGTGATGAGATAAGTGCTATGGCGTGAGCTGAGTTGCAAGTCCTTTAGCTCAAGGAATTCCCCGCTGAATTGTCCTGCCTCAGCTTATGTTTTTGAGGGTCCTTGACCATGTGCCAGAGTGTTATCTTGTCCAGCTCTTTATACATAGCCTTTGTGGCAGATTCCCATACATTTCTGGTTGGGCATGAAGGGGATCGCTCACATACCTGGGGGGTCTTCACACAATCGGCCAGTTCAGAATGCCCCTCCACAGCCCTCACAATTTGACCTATTGTTATCTCACGGGGAGGCTTTGCGAGGCTATGGCCTCCCTTTGGTCCTCTTAGACTGGTTATGAGTTTGGCTTTTTTTAAGGGGATGATCAGCTGCTCAAGGTACTTTACTGATATGCCTTCCCGCTTGGATATGTCCCCAATTTGCAAGGGGCCCTTGCCATAATTTTTTGCTAATTGGACCATAAGCCTCGTACCATATCGGCTTCTCGTGGAGAGTTTCATAATTTTTTCCTCGTAGTGTCAGGAAAGTAAGGGTTGTATACCAACGTGGTATAGCTTAATTAGAATACCATCCCTGTCAACAAAAAAGTGCAGATACTGATTCATACTGAAACATGGTTTTTCATCAAGTAGCACAAAGATGATATTATTGTAAGCGCAAAATGGAATCTTGACATCCAGTGTTTTTGACACTATATGTGAATTTTGCTGGGAGAACGGGGGAATAGTTAACATTTCAGAAAGGAGGTAGTTATGAAGAAGCTAGTTGTCCTATTGACGGTGCTGCTTTTTTGTGTAGCCTTTGTCTCCGGCACCATGGCTCAGGAGATAAAGGTGGGAACCCTTTTGGCTCATACCGGACCTCTGAAAGAATTTGGCCCCAATATTCAAAATGGTGTTGTTTTGGCCGCGAAGCAGATGGCCCAAGCAGGTTTTAATGTAAAGCTTATTCACGAAGACAGTGAGACGTCAGCTATCCCTGCCACAAATGCGGCCAAGAAATTGGTTGAAGTGGATAAGGTTGTGGCTATCATTGGCGCACTGGCCAGTGGAGTTACTGTGCCCGTAGCTGAGTCAGTTACTTGCCCCAATGGCGTTATCATGATTTCGCCGGCATCTACTTCACCTCTGATAACGGTCTTGCCTGCTGATCAAGGGAGGGATTTTCTGTTTAGGACATGCCCTTCAGACGCCCTTCAGGGTCTAGTTGCCGGAAAGTTTGTGGCCACTTACAATAAGACCGCTGCAATCCTTTACGTAAACAATCCTTATGGCCAGGGGCTTGCCGAGAACTTCAAGAGAGCCTTTGAGAAAAGGCACGGCAAGGTTATAGCCATGGTACCTCACGATGAGAAGGCTGCAGAGTCTTATACTGCCGAGCTGAAGAAGGCACTAGCTGGAAAACCCGATAGACTGTGCGCTTATAGTTACCCTGAGCACGCCAAGGTATATCTCAAAGAGGCCATCGAGTTCTTCCATTACAAGCATTTCTTTTTCTGTGACGGTACCAAGTCCATTGATATAGTGAAGGCCGTGGGCGCCAAAAATGTTGAGGGTCAATATGGTACTGCTCCCGGTACCGCAGGTGGTGAACCCTACCTGATTTTCTCATCGGACTACAGGATGGAATTTGGAAAGCTCCCTCCGCTTCCCTTCATCACCAACGCCTATGATGCAATGGCTGTGATCGGCCTGGCCGCGTACAAGACCAAGCTTGAAGGTAAGCCCTTGACTTCCAAGAACATAAGGGACAACCTGAGATTTGTTGCCAATTCCCCTGGAGAGATCGTGAAACCTGGGGAATTCAAGAAGGCCTTTGAGCTGCTGAAGGCAGGAAAGGATATTAACTATGAAGGCGCGGCCGGATCCGTTGATTTCGACAAGAATGGTGATGTGGTCACACCGGTAGAGATCTGGAAATACCACAACGGGAAAATCGTCACTGTGAGAGTTGAACACGTGTTTTAAAGGATCTAGAGATCCTTGCTAAGTAAGACAGGGGCCCCAAGAGCGGGGCCCTTTCTTTTTGAGTAACACACTATGCTTGGAATGTGCAGGGAACGGAAAAAGCTCTATCTATCCACCAATCTTCATCTTGAGGCAACGGCCCTGCACTTCTGGTCCAGGAAGCCTAGCTTCAATTACAATTTTGAAGCCAGCAAAAGGTGTAAAGTCCAATGGCGAGGGACTGCTCTAAGGGCCGATAAGGGGAGGCTTGTTTGGATTAGGGAGGCCTTAAGATAGAGGGGCTGAGATGAGACCAGAGGCCTCACTCAACCCATTTGGACACTCGTTTTTCTTCCCCGAGAAGACCTTGGGGCCTGTACAGCAAAATAATCTCTAGAAGGACACCTATAAGGAGAAAACGGATATATGGGGCCCTAGCCTTCAGCGTATAAGGCAACAGATCAGTAGCAAACTTAGTACCTATCCAGATACCCCATATAACGTAAGCA
The DNA here is from genome assembly GCA_003646995.1 of Deltaproteobacteria bacterium. The sequence continues at coordinate 4,793 of QMLZ01000031.1, forward strand.
CCCACGATGGCGCCTTTATTGTTTCCGCTTCCGCCGGCCATTAACATTACCCAAATAACAAAGGTGCCGTACAGTGGCGTAAAGACGTCTGGCGATATGGCTTTGGTATAGTGAGCATAAAGTGCGCCCCCTAGACCCATCACCATGGCCCCGAATACCAAGGACTGCATTTTAAAATGAAAGATATCCTTCCCGCTCATGGCGGCTGAGACTTCGTCCTCTCTAATGGCCCGCAAGACCCGTCCCCAGGGAGAACGAATTGCCTTTTCAATAGCAAAGTAAACGAAAAACATTACAGCCAGGACGACGACGAGGTAGACATAGTTGTAATTTCTTGGAGAAATCAGGCCTTGAAAGGGTTGGGGCAAACCCATGAGACCCCTGGGGCCGTTAGCTAACCAAGGCTCGTTGTTGAACACCAGCCTGAAGGCCTCGGCGATTCCAAGGGTTGCTATGGCGAGGTAGTCCTCCCCAAGGCGGAGGGTGGGAAAACCGATCAAGTAGGCTATTATCCCGCACATAATGGCTGCGGCCGCCAATCCGGCAATAAACGGCATATTAAGGCCGAACAGTTGGTGTACGTATTGGGCATATACACCGGTCGGCTTGGGAGTGGTGACAAGGGCTGAGGTATAGGCGCCTATACAGAAGAACCCTGCAATACCAATGTTAAAAAGGCCGGTATATCCCCATTGAATGTTTAGGCCAAGACTGAAGACAGCATAAATTCCTGCCATGATTGCAAGGGATACAAGATATGCAATTATTCCACTTAGTTCCATTCTAACTACTCCCCCCGAAGATACCCTTGGGTCTGACGAGCAATATTAGGATCATAATGACAAAGGCCACCGCGGGCTTGTACGTGGGCAGCAAAAAGGCAGTGGACATTTGCTGTGCCACCCCAATGACTAGGCCCCCCACCAATGCACCGTACATATTGCCAATAGTGCCTAAAATGGTCGCAGCGAATATGGGGATCAAAAAGTTCCATCCCATGTAGGGATGGAGCTGGACGTCAATACCATAGAGAATGCCCCCTGCTCCGGCAAGGGCTCCGCCGATGCCCCATGTCCACATGATTATCTTCTCGGTATCAATGCCGGAGACCAAGGCAAGGTCCATGTTATCGGCCGTGGCCCTCATGGCCTTTCCCATCTTGGAGTTCTTCAGGAAAATATGGAGCGCAGCGATCAAGACGCATACAGCCACAAGAATGAAAATCTGGTCGGGCCTTACCTTTACCCCTAGAGGCAGGTCCAGGGCGGGGCGGAGTACTCCAGGCCTATAAAAGAGTGAATCAGCTCCCCAGATTATGAGTATGATCATTCTCAAGATGAAGGCCGCCCCAAGTGAAGACATGGCCATTATTACTGCGCTGCTTTTCTTGTCCCTTAATTTCTTAAAAAGGATTCGATCGCATATTATGGAGACTATACCCACCAGAAACATGGCGATGGGGAATGCAATGGCCATTCGCAATCCGAATGAAAGTGGTGAAAATATGGGGTCAGGAACTCCGATCCATGCAAGAAGGTCTGTAACCAGGAAAAGGGCGATATAGGCGCCTGCTGTCATCAGGTCACCATGGGCAAAGTTGGCAAACCTTATTATGCCGTAAACAAGGGTCAGGCCTACGGCACCCAAGGAAATAATGCCCCCCAATACGATACCGTATATAAACAGCTCTAGCACAACTAACCTCCCAGATAGAGGCGACCTACCTCTTCGTTTTCAAGTAAAGCCTTGCCCGTGTCGTCAAGCACGTTACGCCCCATAGCGAGTACGTATCCGTGGTGGGCCATCTTGAGGGCTTCCCTGGCATTTTGCTCAACAATGATCATAGATACGCCGGTTTGGTTGATTTCGATGATCTTTTGAAAGATATCTGACACAATAACGGGTGCGAGGCCTGCTGAAGGTTCGTCCAGCAGTAAAAGTTCCGGGTCCAGCATCAAGGCTCGCCCCATGGCCACCATTTGCCTTTGTCCCCCTGACAAAGTGCCGGCCTTGTGTTTTTCTCTTCCCTTGAGCGTGGGAAACAGGTCATATATTTCAGTTATTTTGTCACTGAAATCATCGTTTCTTATGAATGCTCCCATCTCGAAGTTTTCCTGGATAGTGAGGGAGGGGAAAACATTTTCGACTTGAGGGACATAACTTATACCTTTTCTGGCCACCCTAGCCGGATTCCAGCCTGTTATGTCTTCTCCTTTGAAGATGATTTTGCCTTTGCTGGGCTTAAGCAAACCGAAGACGGTTTTTAAAAGGGTAGATTTTCCCGCGCCGTTGGGCCCAATAACCGACACAATCTGCCCTTCTTCCACCTGGATATGGACATCGTGGAGAATGTCCACTTCCCCGTACCCTGCCGTGATGTCTGTTGCTTTCAAGATGGTCATCGGTATTGCCCACCCAAGTATGCTTCTAGGACCCTTTCGTCACTTTTTACCTCCTCCGGGGTCCCTTCGGTAAGTTTTCGTCCTTCACTCATAACAATGACAGGATTGCAAAGGTTCATCACTAGGTCCATGTCGTGTTCTACAATGAAAAAGGTCATGCCTTTTTCCTCGCAAAGCTTGCGAATATTGTCCATAAGCTTTGCAAGCAATGTACGATTAACACCTGCAGCGGGCTCATCGAGCAGCACCATTTCAGGGTCTGCCATCATACTGCGTGCCAGTTCCAAGAGTTTTTTCTGTCCGCCTGAAAGGGATCCTGCATACTCGTCTTTCAACCTGATGAGCTCTACAAATTCCAGAACCTCCAAGGCCTTATCCCGAATTTCCTTTTCCTGGCGTGCAACGGTTCCTGCCCTGAACCATGTGTTCCATACCTTCTCACCAACTTGGCCGTCAGGCATGACCATAAGGTTTTCTAAGACTGTCATCTGGGGAAATTCCCGTGTAATTTGGAAAGTTCGATAGATCTTTTTCTTAAAAATCTGATGGGGAGGAAGCCCGGTGATTTCTTCACCACGGAAAAAAACTTGTCCTGCGTCCGGCTTAAGGTGGCCGGTGATCAGGTTGAACAGGGTTGTCTTTCCCGCGCCGTTGGGACCAATCAGGCCGGTGATAGTGCCTTCTTTGACCTCCAGCGAACACTCAAAAACGGCCGTGAGGCCGCCGAAACTCTTGCTTATTTCTTTAACCTCAAGCATAGCTTTTCCTTTGGAGTCAAACAAAGCTTATGACTTGGTTGGCCGAATCCAACCGCGCAAGCATAGCTAATGGTCAAACCATTGTCAAGAAAAGTTTGAGTTTTGCTTAAGATACAAAAAGAAACCAATGCTTACAAATTCTCTTGAAGCCGAGTCCATGTTGAATGAGAATATATATCATGCGTTCACGGGCAATAAAACTCTACGAACTAAGGCAAAACAATTTGAAGGGCTTTGACCTAGCACTGCCCTTTCACAAGGTCATTGTCATTACCGGGCTGTCAGGTTCTGGAAAATCCAGCCTTGCACTAGACACCCTGTATGCCGAGGGACAGCGAAGGTATGTGGAGACCTTCTCGGCCTATGCTCGTCAATTCTTGGAAAGGATGCCCAGGCCACACGTTCGCCGAATAGAAAACATTCCACCTGCCATAGCAATCGAGCACACTAATCCAGTAAAGAATTCCCGTTCCACTGTTGGGACTCTCACAGAGATAAATCACTTTGCAAAAATGTTTTTTTATAGGGAATCAACCCCCTATTGTCCAGGTTGTGGAAGGCCCATACATCAGGCAACACCCCACAGCTCAGCCACTGAGCTGCTCAGTGATGCCCAAGGCAACACAGCGGTAATTATCGCGCCCGTGGAAGTGCAAAGGGATTACCACTACCTAAGGGAGGGCCTAGTTCAAGCGGGTTATTATCGGGTTCTTGTCGATGGCAAAGTGGTGGACCTCGATGAGGTGGATGAGGCGCACAATTTAGAGGTGGTCATTGATCGACTGAAGCTCTCGACCAGAAACCATGCCAGGCTGGTGGATTCACTTGAAAGAGGCTTTGCCTTGGGCCGTGGCAATGTGATGGTATATCTGGAAACCGGGGAGGCTAGGAAGTACACGAGTCAATATGGGTGCCCGTATTGTGGCATCCAGCTAAGCCCTAAGATACCGAACCTTTTTTCTTTCAATAGTCCTGTTGGGGCATGCCCGGAATGTCATGGATTTGGCCGGGTTATCGACGTTGACTGGGACCTAGTTGTGCCCAACCCAAGATTGAGTATAAAGGAAGGGGCGGTAAAGGTATTTGAGGCTCCCGCGGCATCCGGGGAAAAGAGGGACCTGTTGTCCTTTTGCCGCAAGCAAGGCATACCAGTGGACTGCCCTTGGGAAGAGCTTCCGAAAAAAGTGAGGGAAGCCATTTTATTTGGGCAGGGTCCCTGGTATGGCGTAAAAGGGTTTTTCAACTGGCTAGAGACCAAGCGCTACAAGGCGCACGTGCGAATATTCCTTTCAAGATACAGAGCGTACCTTACTTGTCCGGTTTGCAAAGGGACTAGGTTCACTTCGGAGGCCCTGAGCTATAGGCTGAACGGCCTTAACATAGCACAGTTTTATGCCCTGCCCATCGGCGATTGCCTGCGCTATGTGAAACAGTTTGGGGAAGGGCACCTTGATGTGGCCAGCAGGCTTCTTTTCAGCGAAATCTATCGACGGCTTGATTATCTGAACGAAGTTGGCCTTGATTACCTCACACTTGACCGCCAATCCCGTACCCTGTCCGGCGGAGAAGTGGCACGTGCGATGCTTACCCGTGCCCTAGCCTCCAACCTGGTGGAAACGTTATATGTGCTTGATGAACCCACAAAAGGGCTTCATGCAAGGGATGCTTCCAGGGTCATTCATACTCTGCACAAGCTCTCAGCACACCGTAATACCGTGTGTGTGGTGGAGCACGACCCTGTGATAATCAATGCTGCTGATTTCGTAGCAGAATTGGGTCCTGGGGCGGGTGAGAAGGGGGGAGAACTTGTATTTACAGGAACCCCTTCACAACTGCAATCAGAGAATACCCCCACGGCTAATTATTTGAGCAAGAAAAGGCATTCTATAGGGGAGACCTGCCGCCTCGGGGGGCGTGCCGAGTCCTTTGTAGTTGTAGAAAAAGCAAGGGAAAACAATCTCAAGAACATAACTGTCAAGATACCAAAGGGAAAAATCACGGTGATCACCGGGGTTTCGGGGTCTGGAAAATCCACCCTACTCGAACTGGTATTGTTCAGAGGGGCGATGAGAAAGAAAGGGCTTTCCACAGAAAGACCTGGTGCGTGCAAGGAAATCAAAGGGCTTGATGATGTTGCAGAGATCATTTTGGTGGATCAGAGTCCAATCGGGAGAACACCCCGTGGAAATCCTGCCACCTATCTGAAGGTCTATGATGGAATCCGTAAGCTCCTTGCTTCTACGGAGGCTGCGAGAAAGAAGGGACTGAGCCCATCGGCATTTTCCTTCAACGTACCTGGAGGCCGATGTGAAGAGTGTGATGGCCAAGGTTTTGAACGGGTAGAAATGCAGTTCCTTTCGGATATTTACCTTCCGTGTCCTGCATGTGGCGGGAAAAGGTTTAGGCCGGAGATCCTAGAAGTCAACTACAGGGGAAAAAATGTCTCCCAGATCTTGGATTTGACATTTGAAGAGGCAGTGCTGTTTTTCTCAGATTATCCCAAATTAGCCCAAGTTCTTTCTGGGCCTGTTAGCATAGGCCTGGGATACCTTCGCTTAGGGCAGCCCATTCATACGCTTTCAGGCGGAGAAGCCCAGAGACTGAAGCTCGCCCATTTACTTTTCACTTCCCCCAAGACAGGCTCCCTCTTGTTGATAGATGAGCCCACAGTGGGCCTGCACTTGCAGGACGTTGACCGGTTGATGTTCGCTTTAGGTCAGCTGGTGCAGAAGGGAAACACCGTGGTAATCGTGGAGCATTGTATGGAGGTGATAGCAAAAGCCAGCTGGGTTATTGACCTCGGCCCTGAGGGGGGCGAAAAGGGAGGGGAGGTGGTGTTTCAGGGCCCTTTGGAGGAACTTCTCAATGTTGACAACTCAGTGACGGCAAAATGTCTTAAAGAGTATATGGAGGGTGGGCAGGGGGAGGTAGATGTTGAGCCAGCAAGGGAAGTTGAGAGCGCACCAGCCGGGATAAGGCTGATAGGGGCGAGACATCATAACCTCAAGAACCTCACCATAGAGATTCCTAGAAATAAATTTGTGGTTTTCACAGGTGTTTCAGGATCAGGAAAATCCACGCTTGCCTTTGATATCATATTTGCAGAAGGCCAGAGACGGTACGTAGAATCACTTCCCACCTATGCAAGACAATTTCTTCGGCTCTACGAAAGGCCGGACACGGATCTGGTGGAGGGGCTGCCTCCCACTGTGGCAATTGAACAAATGATGAGCCGTGCAGGGCCCAGGTCAACAGTGGGAACCCTCACGGAAATTTATCATTATTTACGTCTGCTCTACGCGAGGGTTTCTGAGCCCCATTGTATTAGGTGCGGAAGGAGGCTTTCGAGGGAAGGACTCGACGATGTAGTCCGAAGGGTGCTCTCCGATATGAACGGCGCAGACCTCACTTTGCTAGCCCCCAAGGTGAAGAGGCGAAAAGGGTTTCATAAGGATGTCTTGAAGAAGATCAAGAGCCGTGGTTACAGGTGGGCGGAGATAGACGGCAGGTTGGTGGATTTGAAGGAAGAAATTCCTGAGCTTGAAAGATTCAAAGAGCACAACGTCTTTTTGGTGGTTGGGAGGATTAAGGCCACGGAGGCCAGGGCAGGCGACCTGCGGAAAATGCTGAAGGAGGCCTTGGATGAAGGTTCAGGCGAGGTGGTGATTAGATCAAATAGGGGGGATTTGTTCCTGAGCGACCGATTTTTCTGCCCGGACTGCGGCGTGGGACTCCCTGAACCTGATCCCCTCTTGTTTTCCTTCAATACCACCGCAGGGGCGTGCCCAAGGTGTGACGGACTGGGCAGGACCGCCGGTGGCAAAGCATGTCCCTCGTGTTCTGGCACTCGTCTGAGAAAGGAGGCCCTTTGCTATAGGATTTCTGGCCTAAGTATTGGGGAGCTTTGTTCGATAACAGCCGGGGGGATAGTTGATTTTCTTAAGGAATGTAAGCTGGACCAGCACCATTCCCAGGTGGCAAGACCAATCCTGGACGAATGCATGGGCCGGCTCGCCCTTCTCAAGGAACTAGGGATTGGGTACCTTACTCTGGATCGGGCAGGTGATACTTTGTCCGGGGGCGAGGCCCAACGCATAAGGTTGGTATGCGAGCTGGGAGGCAACCTCACGGGCGTTTGCTATGTGCTAGATGAGCCTACCATCGGCCTTCACCCGAGGGACAATTCAAGGCTGATAGATTCTCTTAAAAAGATAAAAGCTCGGGGCAACAGCGTTATTGTGGTGGAGCACGACGAGGAGACCCTGAGGGCAGCCGACTGGGTGGTGGATCTTGGCCCCGGGGGCGGTGAAAAGGGAGGTCGGGTGGTGTACAAAGGAAGACCCTTGGGGCTGTTGTCTTGTGATAACTCTCCCACTGCTACGGCCCTGTTGAATACAAAGAGATATTCAATCACTTCCAGAAACCGGGCCGCAAAGTCCAAGGAGTGGTGTAAAATCCAAGGTGCAGATGCCAGAAATCTCAAGGCCATTTCCGTAAGATTTCCACTAGGTGCCATTACTTGTGTTACCGGAGTTTCAGGTTCTGGAAAATCGAGTCTTCTTATGGAGGTGATTTACTCAAATATTCAGGGGCTGGTGGCTGGCAGGTCAAGGGCCTTGAGGAATTGCAGCAGGATAGATGGTATCAAACAAATAAAGAAGGTGATGGTGGTAGACCATTCTCCCATAGGACGCACTCCCAGGTCTACTCCTGCTACATACATAGGACTTATGGGGGAGATTCGAACCCTTATGGCCGGGCTGCCAGAAGCAAGGGCAAGGGGATGGTCTCCGGGGCGCTTTTCCTTCAACGTGGCCGGAGGGAGGTGTGAGGCCTGTGCTGGTCAGGGCTCCCACAAAGTGGAGATGAGATTCCTCCCTACAGTATATGTATCCTGCGGGGAATGCGGAGGTTCACGTTACAGTAACGAGACCCTATCAGTGAAGTACAAAGGGAAAAATATCGCCGAAATCTTGGATATGACATTTTCAGAGGCAATGCAGCATTTTTCCTCTGTCCCCCGTATCTGTAGAGCCCTAACGGTCGTCAATGACTTGGGGCTGGGATACTTGCGTCTGGGCCAGCCCAGCCCGACGCTGTCCGGGGGAGAGGCCCAAAGGATAAAGCTGGCTAAGGCATTTATCAGCGACAGAACAGGAGGAACGCTGTTTTTGTTGGATGAGCCGACCACAGGTCTCCATCTTGTGGACATAGAGAAGCTGCTTCAGCTCTTTCATTTGCTGGTGGAAAGGGATAATACTATTGTGGTAATTGAACACAACTTGGATGTAATAAAGGAAGCTGACTGGATCTTAGATTTGGGACCAGAAGGCGGGGACAAAGGAGGGCACCTTGTGTTTCAAGGTCCTCCCGACGACCTGGTGAAGTGCGGGGATTCTTATACCGGCATGTACCTCAAGAAATTCTTGGCCGGTGGACTACCCAAGGCAAAAGAGGCCGGACAGGGATTGAAACACTAGTGAGGAGGCAGCGATGGGCGAGAAGGAAAAGGTTATAATCATGAAGTGCGAAACCTATGATGAGGACAAAATCAGAGGCATCATCAAGGAGGGTATGGAGACCCTTGGAGCTGTTCCGAGGGGAAAGGTGTTGTTTAAGCCGAACGTCGTGCTCGCTCATCCTGAGCTGTTTCCCCATGCCTTCACCCGTGCAGAATTTCTGGACGGGGTAATAGGGGCTGCAAAGGATATGGGGGGGGAAATCGAGGAACTGGCCGTTGGCGAACGCTCCGGGATCACCATTCCTACTAGATATTGTTTTAAAAACGCAGGGTACAATGAGGTCATCAAGAGGCACGGGGCCAAGGCTTATTATTTTGATGAATCTAGGCATGTTCCTTTCAGATTGAGAAGGCCTGGCCGGCTCAGGGACTTGATATATGTGCCAAAGGAGATAATAGAGACGGATTTCTTTATTAGTATCCCCAAGTTCAAGGCCCACCCTTGGACAAGACTTACCTTAAGCCTCAAGAATTACATAGGCCTTCAGGATGACCGCCACCGATTAGTGGACCACAATACTTACCTGGAGCATAAGATTGTTGATTTGCAGGAAGTCATACAGCCGTCCTTTATTGCCATAGATGCCATCGAGGCAGGGCAGAAGATGATGTTGACACCCACTCCGTTTCACATGGGGGCCATCGTAATGGGCACAAACCCATGCGCGGTTGACACCGTGGGCTGTCACATGGTGCACGTTAACCCCTCCGACCTGATACATCTGCGCATGGCTTCTGAGCGCGGGTTTGGTCCAATGGACCTGAACGAAATTGAGATCTTGGGGGATTTTCCTTTGGAAGAGGTAAGGGCAAAGACCACCGAGTTTCAATTCTGTCTTGAGCGTATTGATTCTTACTTCAAAGACAGTAACCTGACCTGTACGGTGGGGAGCTTTCCTGAGGCCCATTCCCGGGATTATTGCTGGGGGGGGTGTCCTGGCGCAGTGCAAGAGGCCATGCACATCTTGAGGGATTTTTATCCTGATGTAGACCGCACAATGAAAAAGGTGCACTACGTGGTGGGGAAAGTTGATGGCCCGATTGAACCCCATGGCGATGAGAAGGTCTTTTTTGCAGGGGACTGTACATCATGGCAGGGAACGCTGAAAGGAAAGGCAGTAATAATAGAGTCTAACTATCTTAAGAAGGAGCAGGTGAGAACCCAAAAGACCAAGTCAAATGACCTACTTTTAAAAACATTTCAAAGCCTTTGGGAGTGTTTCACAAAAAGGAACATGCCCTATGTGCGAGCGAGAGGGTGTCCGGTTTCGGTTGCTGATCATGTAAATTATCTTTCGGCGTTAGGAGGTGTCAAGAACCCCAATTTTGATCCCCGTCTGTTCATACCGGTTACCTTGGCCTATTTCAAGATGCGGGCTATGCGTTTTATTAACCGCTTTTTGGGGTAAAAGTTGCACGCAGCGCTCACCTGCCATAACAGTTGATACCGCGGAATTTTTCCCTATAGGCCTCTAGCAGCGGGGTAAGGGTTCGTTGCGGTGGCTGTGCGCTCTGGACCCTACGAGAAATTTCCTCTTTACTTAATTTGACATTAACCGTTCGTCCAGGGATATCAATCTCAATGATGTCTCCGTCTCTAATAGCGCCTATAGGACCACCGTTAAATGCCTCCATTTCCACATGCCCGATACATGGCCCGGTAGTTGCGCCAGAGAACCTTCCGTCGGTAATGAGCGCAACCTTTTTATACCCGGCCCCTTTTAGCGCGTCAGTAGGCGTGAGCATCTCCGGCATACCAGGTGCCCCTGCCGGGCCCTGGTAAGGAAGAACCACAACGTCTCCTTCCTGAATCTGGCGTGCCTCTATTGCGTCCAATAATGACTTCTCTGTAAAAAAGACCCTTGCCGGGCCCGTGTGGGTAAGCATTTCAGGGTCTACAGCGGTTTGCTTGATAACCGAACTGCGGGCGATGTTTCCCTTAAGAACCGCTATGCCCCCTTCTTTGTGATAAGGGTTTTCAATGGGCCTGATTATGTCATCATCGAGCACCATGGCTCGCTCTGCCACTTCAGTTATATCAGGGCCTGCGACCGTCGGCGATGGTTTGATGGCATCGCGTAGGCGTTTTAGCACTGCAGGAACCCCGCCTGCTGCGTGGATGTCTGCCATCTCGTAAGGGCCTGCTGGTATCACGGAACAAAGATGCGGAGTCTCCCTCGATATCTTGTCGAAAACATCCACCTCAATATTAACCCCCGCTTCCTTGGCTGCTGCTGGGATATGAAGTACTGCGTTTGTGGACCCTCCCATTGCCATGTCCACTCTTATCGCATTTTCAAAGCTCTGGGGGGTCATGATATCCCTTGGTCGAAGTCCCTTCTTTACTAACTCCACAATCTTTTTTCCTGTCTCGTAGGCCTGTTGTCTTTTGGTGGGGTCCACGGCAGGGGTGGTTGCACACAAGGGCAAGGACATCCCAAGTACTTCAGTGACCACGGCCATGGTATTTGCTGTGTATAAGCCCACACATGAGCCGGCGCCGCAGGCCATCATGGGAAGCATTTCCTCGGCCTGCTGTCGGCTTATTTTCCCGGCCTTGACCTGGCCTACTATGGCAAATCCTTCAATGGGGTGGCGTTTCTTCCCTTGAACGATATTTGCTTTCATGGGGCCGCCGGTGAGAATAATAGCTGGAATGTTGAGCCTGCCAGCTGCCATAAGCATGCCGGGTGTGATCTTGTCACAACTTGTCACTCCCACCCAGCCGTCAAGGGAGTGCGAAAGCACCATTATTTCAATATTGTCGGCGATGTGCTCGCGGCTGGGAAGACTAAGGCGCATTTCCACGTACATCGCGATACCATCACAAACTCCCGGTACACCCCATTCAAAGGGAACACCCCCGGCGTCAATAATGCCCCTTTTGACCTCTTTCGTGAGCTCGTTTAGATGGATATGCCCCGGTATGATGTTATTGTAGCTGTTGGCAATCCCTATGAAGGGTTTGCTGGGGTCAAAATTTTCTTTCTTGAGCCCGGCAGACATCAAGAGGGCCCGATGGGGTAGTGTTGCAATGTCTTTTTTCAGTATGTCCGAGCGCATGTAATCCTCCTTTTTTTCTCGCGCACGTGGCTTACCTTTCCGCCGATCACCTACTTAAAAGTTGTGGGAGAAAGGTGACCAGGGCTGGAAAGATTGTAATAAGGGCAAGACCGATTAACTGCAGCCCAATGAAGGGCACGGTCCCTCTTACAATATGCCGCCCGAACTGCACCCCTTTTGGTGCCACGCCCTTAATGTAGAATAAGGCAGGGGCCATGGGCGGGGTAAGAAACGATGTTTGCATGGTAACACAAAAAACCATGGCTGCCCAAAGGGGATTGAAGCCCAATTCCGCAAGTATAGGAGTAAAAATGGGTACAAGGATGGGTACAATCCCGATCCACTCCATGAAAAGTCCAAAAATGAAGAAGGCCAACATCATGATAACCAAAATGCCCCATTTGCCAAAAGGAAGGCCGAGCAACAGATCCTTGATAAGCTCTCCTCCTCCCACCAGCATGAATGTCCCTGTGAAAACAAATGCAGCCCCAACAATGATCAGGATCATACTTGAGATGACCATGGTTTCAAAAAAAGACTCCCTCAAGGTCCTTCGATCGAGTTTTCGATAGCAGGCAGCGAGTATAACGCTCACAAAGGCCCCAACGGCTGCTGCCTCCGTGGGTGCGGCAACGCCGAAGAATATGGTCCCCAGGACCGCAAGGATAAGGAGCAAGGGAGGGACAAGGGAAGTAAAGATCATGGAGACTTTCTTTTTGAGCGAGATGGACCTTTGCTCCAAAGGCAGAGGGGGACCCATGGTGGGATTTATAGCGCACCTGGTGGTAATATAGAGTGCATATAGGGCTGAGAGGATGAGGCCGGGCACTATGGCGGCCATGAACAGCTTGCCCACAGATACGCCTGCCATGGGGCCGTACACTATCAGCATAATGCTAGGCGGTATAAGTATTCCCAAGGTACCCCCTGCACAGATGGTACCACAGCTAAGCCCGGGGTCGTAGCCCTTGTCCAGCATCTGTGGGAGGGCAAAAAGTCCCATTATTATGACAGGCGCTCCCATGATACCGGTGGCAGCAGCTATTATGGTACATACCACTACCACTGCTAGGGCAAGGCCACCTTTTACTCCCCCCAGCATTATATGAATGGAAGAGAAAAGCCTTTCTGCTGCCCCTGACTTTTCAAGCATGATGCCCATGTAAACAAACAAGATGATGGAGGCCAAGATGTAATTGTGCATGGTCTCAAATACCCTTAGGATCATCATACTGAAAAAACCCGGCCCAACACCCAGGAGTCCGACTATAAGCGATGATCCAAGCATTGCAAATGCCACGGGAAAACCGGTCGCCAGTCCCAAGATCAGGCCCGCAAACAAGATGACGATAAGAAGTTCAGGACTTTGAATCAACATCACGTGTTCCCATAAGAGTATTAGCGCAACGGATGAATTGAGCGATTCCTTGGAGTAATAAGAGCAGCGCGGCGATGGGCAATATGGTTTTAAAAGGATATATGGGGGGCTGCCACATGCTTTCTCCCCCTGCCTCCCACATCTTCCAGGATCGCACCGCGAACTTGGTACCAAAGTACAGCAACGCTGAAACCGAAGGGAAATAGAAGATCAGGTAACAGATACCGTCCATCAAGGCCTTTCCTTTTGGAGACAGTTTTCCGTATATGGTTTCTATGCGTACGTGTTTATCGATGGCCAAGGTGTGGGCTGCTCCCAACATGAAGATGGCACCATAAAGCATATAGGAGATGTCGTAAGACCATTCGGTTGGACAGTTGAAGATGTACCTTGCGGCAGTATCGTAAACGAGCTCCAAAATAAGCAGGGGTACCAGCCAAGCGGTCCCTTTTGCTATCCAACGGTTAAGGCGGTCTATCCATTGCATGGATTATTCAGAATTGACACCTGATTACTTTGCGTATGGATAAGGTAATCTTACAAGAGATGCGTAAGGCTCTACGAGTTTTCGGAACTCCCGCTGTGACTTGAGCACCTTGGCAAAGAAGGCGTCCTTTTGGGCATACCGGTCGAGTTCCTCGTTTCCTATTTTCACTATGCCCTTTATCATTTCAGGCGAAAGCTTGGACACATGAAGCCCCGGATAATGAAGAAAGAAGTTCATGGCCTCTGCGTCCTGCTTCATGGCCAGGTTGATGGCATGGAAGCAGGAGAGCTTAAGGGCATACTTGACTTTTTGTTTTAGGTCATCAGGGAGTTTGCTCCACGAATTTTCGTTTACAAGGGTTTCAAGGGGTGCGCATGGTTCATGGATACCCGGCACTTTTAAATACTTGCATATTTCCTGAAAGCCGAGCTTCTTGTCAATGGCCGGTGTAGCGAACTCTGCCGCATCAATGACACCTCTTTCAAGGGCCGGATAAACCTCGCCCCCAGGGAGACTTACAACGCGGGCGCCAAGCCTTTCCAAGCACTTCCCCCAGATTCCCACTGTTCTGAACTTTAGGCCTTTAAAATCATCAAGGCTGTTAATGGGCTTGCGAGACCAGCAAAAGTTTTCTGACCCCAGCATACCATAAGGGGGAAGCACCACCACGCCATGACCTTTATACAGTTGATTCCAAAGTTCCAAGCCACCCCCTGTGTAGATCCACGCCAGCATCTCTCTCATTTGGAGCCCATTGGGATAGGAGTTTCCAAAAAGCACTGCAGCGGGGAACTTGCCGATCCACCATCCCGCCCATGTGCATCCCATGTCCAGCACACCAGTGCTAACGGCCTCGAAAACCTGTTTTGATGGGACTATCGACCCCCCGGGGCTCATGCGGACCACAAGACGGCCGTCGGTTAGGTTTTTTACTAGTTTTGCAAAATGGGCTGCAGGCGAATAGAGTTGGGGAAGACCAGCAGGGTAGCTGGATTGGGCTTTCCATATTATCTTCTTTGGTGATGATATTGCGAGGTCCAGTGGAGCAACATATACAAACACCATCAAAACCATTCCCCAAAGAAGGCCTCTTTTCATCTCAAACCTCCTACCAAATTCTGTTGGTTCTCGAACCCAACCTATTAAATCCTCTGGCCATGATCAAGAAAAATCTTGTGATTGGATTGTATCGGAATAACGTTGCAGCAAGGGCAAAAACCAACTACACTAACAGTGGTTCTTAGAATATGGTAGAGCAGGTATGAGGTAAGTTTATGTGGAAATATTTGTTAGTGTTACTGCTCACAATAACCCCGTTTGTCCATCCATGCAATGCAAGTCCTCCTTTTCTGCCTGGTGAAAGGATTTCATATACGGTTAGGTGGATGAAGATCAAGGCTGGGCAAATGAGCCTC
>QMLZ01000032.1 GCA_003646995.1 Deltaproteobacteria bacterium
TGATCTGGGAGAGGGGCCAATCTGGGTTGAGGATTTTTGATAGTTCTAAAACAAATTTCAAAACTTCCTGAGTAATGAAGCAAAAGGCAATCAGGCGTATTATGTTTCTTGTAATGGCTGGGTTCTTATTATGCCAATGGGTTCATTCGTCCGATGCAAGGGAAAAGGGAGGAGAAATGGGGGAAAATCAAAGCCAAGAAATAAGTCTCCAGGCAATGATAGAACGTGTTAATGATGAGAGGCAGCGAGCGATTCTATCCCAGTTTGAAAGCACACTTCAAAAAGGGGATACAACCTTTGTGACGGAATATGAAGACCGTTATGAAATTGTTGTTGTTCATGCCCCTGAGGACGGATATACGGGTGGAGCAGAAGGTTATTCACTAGATAAGGAAACAGGAAAAATAGAGATGCTATGGCATGAACATCCAATGGAATTGCCCGAGTTGGATTGAGAAGAGATAATTGCCCCTACCAGTCGGGAGCTTTCCCACTGGCCTGTGCTCAATAAAGAAGGAAATGGCCCAGGGAAAGCTCCTGTGCTCTAGTCAAAAAGGACGCCCACTATGTTTTTTACTTAGAGAGAAGGAGGCTTCCGAACCTTTGTTGCCTGTTCGAATGCATAGGCAATACCCAAAAGTTTCCCTTCCTCCCACGGCCTTGCCACTATTTGTAGCCCTATGGGGAGTCCGGTTTTGCTGTAGCCCGCAGGAACAGTGATTGCAGGATACCCAACTACACTAATAGGGTCACAGTTTCTAATAAATGTTAGAAAAGTATTAACTTTTTTCCCTAAAAGCTGTGTCTCAAGATCCTCTCCAATTTTTGATGCTGGCAGCGGTGTAGTGGGCAACAGCAATGCGTCCACACCTGCCATGGCTTCTTCAAAGCCTTTGATCATCAGATTTCGGTCCTTGCGCACCGACCTGGTATACAGATAACCGGGGACAGGCTTTGATTTGGGGGTTCCTTTTTGGCCGCCCAAAACTGCTTTTACGTCGGGGCCTAACTGGTCTAAGTATTTACCGATGGTGGCTTGCGGGTCAAAGGCTTTTAGGTAGTCTTCCATTAGGTATATGCATTCGGCCAAAACAATGTTAAAGCCAGTTGGGGTGGCAATATCCATATGCCTTACTTCCACGTCTTTGACCATGCCCCCAAGTTTTCTTATTTCTTTTATTGCTTCGCTCATCACCCTTTCCGTATCCGGGTGGATCTGCTCAAAGAATAGCTTTCTGGGCAAACCAAAGGTTTTCCCCTTTATGCCGTTTCTCAAAGCCGAGAGATAATTCGGTATGGAGCTGGGCGAGCTTTCAGGATCTCTGGGATCTTGCCCTGCCAGTACTTGAAGGAGAATAGCTGAGTCAGTCACTGTCCTCGTGATAGGGCCGATTACATCACGGGTAAAGGAAAGATACATCAGCCCTCCACGTCCCACCCTTCCTAAAGTAGGCTTGAGACCCACCACCCCACAAAGAGCTGCTGGGATTCTGACTGATCCTCCTGTATCAGTACCAATAGCACCAGCGCACAAAGCCGCGGCTGCAGCAGCGGCTGACCCTCCACTCGATCCACCGGGTATCCTTGAAGGATCATACGGATTCCTCGTTGGGCCGTAGTGAGGATTGTTGGTGGTGATGCCGAAAGCAAATTCGTGCATGTTTGTTTTTCCGAGAATGATTGCTCCGGCTTGTTTCAATTTTTCAACTACATGTGCATCAGCAGGAGGTATCCAAGAAGCAAGGATTTTCGAACCGCCAGTTGTTCTGATTTCCTTTGTATCAAGATTGTCTTTGACTGCAATGGGTAGGCCATGAAGTGGGCCCACAAACTTTCCTTGCCTTGCCAAGCGATCGAGCTCCTTCGCATGTCTCAGAGCGGCATCTTTGGCAACAGTGATATAAGCGTTGATACCGTTTCGCCCGCCGAGCGTTTGAATTCGTTCAAGATATAGTCCTACGAGCTTTTCAGATGTGATCTCGCGGTTTCGGATCATCTTAGATAACTCGTAAAGAGAAAGGTCTACCAGGCTGCCCTCAGATACCGTTTTTCCCCAAGCTAGGCCCCCGATTGAGCTTGTTAAGGCAAGACCAGCCCCTGCGGCCATGATGCCCTTCATAAATGTCCGCCGATCTATTTTTTTTCGTCCGTTGTCCATAATTGTCCCTCCTGTGCGATCTATATTGGTTAATAATTTCCCAATCCAGACACAGGAATTTCTTTGCCTCATGCAAGCATAGCAACCACCTCCTTTAATTGGTTTTGGGAGAAATTAGAACATGTTTGCTAGAGAATTTTGTATCCCCAAAATTGGGGATACAGTAGAGGGAGGGGCCACTCAGAATGAGATTTCAACCATTTCACCTATTAAGACGTAAATGAGTTCGGAGCGGGTGGTGACGTCCAGTTTAGTGAAAATGCGCTTTAGGTGAGTACGGACCGTAGAAAAGGAGATACCTAATACAGAAGCGATTTCTTGATCAGTCAATCCCTTGCATACGAGCAAACATATTTGTGCTTCTCGTGAACTCAATCTCCAGCGACTCACAAGGGAATAGCAATCAATTTTACTTGGTCTTGCCTGATATGCCATAACAGCAGTGACAGGCCTGGAGTCGTGAGGTGGAAACAATAGAGTAAGAACAGAAAGAAAATATGGCCCCCACTGGGTCACAGAAAGATCGCCTTTTGCCATCAAACATACGCGGTTGTAAAATGCCTTATAGTCGTTGTCCGACAATGTTTCCTGTATTGACGTTGCATTTTTATTGCGAAATATGAGATTACCTTTATCATCAAAGAGGAATAGGGCTGTATCAGTGTCAGCCAGCAGATGCTGCCAGAACTTCTCAGATTCTGAGGCCATAGAAATGTTCCGAACATTCCTCAAGGCGTTTCGAAAATAGGGCAGGATAATGTCTAGGAGAGCAGCCTCCCGTTTTCCAAAATCGGGTCTATTTTTGGCCCTCCAGATACGCAGGTCGCCAATATTGAGGTCGCCGTCATACGCATAAACATTTATGCCATGGTGGAGCCCGTCTTTCATCAAGAAATCATTGAAAAATTCGGTTTTCTCCAGTTCCTTTTGGGGTATGACTTCGCATACAAGAGTCGCTCTCCGGCGCTTTTGCAGTGCAGGTGTAATGGGGTCGTGGAATTGATAATATGTTTCATATCGGGCAAGATTGTCCGGGCTCATATTCAGATAAACCACGTGCTCGAAGACCTGTCGATCGGGATTCCAGATATAAGACGCAAGGAAATCTGAGTTGAGGAGTGTCAATAGATCCTGGGAAATTTCCTTTCGCAGGGAGTCTTGATCTTGGCTTCTTGACAGTTTCTCGAGGATCCTGAAGAGAAGTGTCAGTTCACCGTGTGTTAGATAGGAAAGTTGTCTGTATATACCTTTAACCATTGGTTTCCCAAGAGCACTTGCTAAGTGAAAAAAGCCTTGTTCTTATGAAAATCAACAATGGAAAGAAGACACATTCTTGGTAGTCACGTAATTTACCCTTTTTTATTTCGACATATTATGGGTTGCCAACTGCTCGTTTCATAATCTGGGTCACTAGCAGGTGTTGTCCTAGGCCTATTTTCTCAGTAAAACCAACAAAACCTAATCTTTTGCATGTTTCAGCAATTCAATGAGTTCCATATTGTTTTCTTTTTTCGCGTAGTCAATAGCAGAGTTGCCGGTGGAATCTCTTATGTAAGGATCTGCACCGTGTTTCAGCAAATATTCGACCATCTCCGTGTTGTTGGCCATTATAGCGAACATCAAAGGAGTGGCGCCGGTATTTGGTCCCTTTGTTATTTGAAAATTAATATTTGCACCATGTTCAAGCAGTACGTCCAGTGTTTCAAATGATGGCCTTTCGTTCATTAGTTGGTTCACAACAGCCATAAAAAACGGTGTCTGGCCTTGAGAATCATCTACCATGTCCACCCTTGCGCCCTTGTCAATTAACCTTTTGGTATAATAGGCTGACCGCATTGCGGCAGCGAAGATAGCAGTTTGCCCCCATTTATTGGTCTTGTTTACATCTGCCCCTTTTTCAAGGAGTAGCTCAAAGCACTCCTTCAGGTCAGGATAATTGCATACTAGCATGAGCATAGTGCTTCCAGCCTCATTAGCGAGATTGGGATCTGGACACTTTTGGATGAATGCCTTGAGGGCATCAATATCCTTATTATATACAAGTTGGAAAAAATCATTATAGGTCTGAGCGCCAAGGACAGGAATGAATAAGAAGTGAATTGCTAGTAGAAAGAAGATAATTTTTCGCATCATTTCTTTCTCCTTTCAATTCTATTTTGGCATGGGTTTAAGAAAAAAGTCTTCCATCTGATCTTAAGCCAAAATTACTGCTCCACAAGCTCCACCCGTCTATTCTTGGCACGTCCTTCGCCTGTCTTGTTGGAGGCTACTGGGGAAAGGGGCCCTACACCATATGCTTTGAGTCTCGCAGCGGATATCTTGTACCTCGTTATGAGTTCATTCAATACTGCGTTGGCCCTGGCTTTTGAAAGCTTCATGTTATACTCAACTCTTCCGGCGCTATCAGTGTGCCCTACCACATAGAGTTTCAGGTCTGGATTCTGCCTGAGGAGCTTTGCAATCTCTTTGAGAGCTGGCTCGGATTCCGCCTTAATATCTGAACTGTCAAAATCAAAGTAGATACCATAGATCGAGGCATGGCCTGTGGTTTGGATAGCATTCATAAGGCTTTTTGCGTCCGCCACAACTTCCTGGGCCATCTCCGCTTTTTCAACAATGGTAAGCTCATAGTGCTCTCCATCATTACTGGTATCAACTATTACCCAGTATGCCTTTCCCGCCTTCCTAAGTTTCAGATATGTTTCGCTTTTGCCCTCCTTGACCACTTTGCCCCCGATTTTCTTGATAGCATTTTGGAAATTCCGCAGAATCTGCAGATTGCTCCGGGCTTTGAACCCGTCTTTTATCCAATAGTCAGCAGTGTGTACTTTTCCCTCTACCTCGATCTCGTTGCCGTCTTCATCTACGAAATCCACCTTATCAAATTCTTTTTCCCGGCATTCGCTGAGATAATAATTGGGGAGCCTGGTAAACATCGGATGATCCTTACAGCCTGTGGCATCCTCCTGGGCCCAGCAGAGGGTGCTGAATGCAAGCACAATAATCCCCATCAGCCAGATGCTTTTTTTTGCTCTGTCCATAGATTTGGCCTCCTACTGTTTTGACGTCCAGTGAATGACGAGTGGAAGATTCGGTTAGCCTAAAGGGTTTAAATTAGTATGGGTTTCTTTGCCCGCTATCACCTGGATTTCCAATCCTGGGAGACTGCTCATTTTGTATTACTAACATATAACCATGGGAAATTTCCTTCCCCGTCTGCTTGCCATTGAAGATGTTTTCCAGCGCCGGATTATGAGGAGAAAGGGCAGGTGGAGAACTTGCTCAACGAACTGCTACTTTTGACAGCAAATGGGGCCTACAACACTGTTCTTTCTCGAATATGGGAAAGACCACTCGTAGATAACCACTCGAAACAATGCACATTACAAAACCTATTTTTTTAGTACATATACTCGAAAAATTCCTCGTGTCAAGATTCGGAGATGATGTCTTTATCATTTCTGCGAAAAGACTGGTACGGGCGTTTAGTCCAGCCTTTTCTTAAATCTATTTACTGCACCAGAAAACATGGCTATTCCCAAAACCGTCATAGCGAGAAACTGGGGCCAGAGCACCTCAAGCCCCACTCCTTTGAGGAAGATCCCTCGGATAATTACAAGCAGGTAACGGAGTGGATTTAGGTACGTGAACCACTGCACTGCAGTGGGCATATTGGCGATGGGAAATACAAAGCCACTCAGCATGAAAAATGGCATGGCAAAAAAGAAAGTGGTCATCACGGCCTGTTGCTTTGTAGATGAAACCGTGGAGATCACGAGTCCTATACCCAGGGTGCTTAGCAGAAAAAGGCATGTGGCCAGGAATAGAAGCGCCACACTTCCTTTGAGCGGAACCTTAAACCAGAATATTGCAAGGATCGTCACCATGACCATTTGGGATTCGGCGACTATGATATATGGAATGGTCTTTCCCATGATAAATTCAGAGGGTTTTAGAGGTGTTACGATGAGTTGTTCCATGGTTCCACTTTCCTTTTCGCGAATAATGGCCATGGAAGTGAAAAGCAGTGTCAGCAGCATGATAAGAAAGGCCACAATCCCCGGGACGTAAAAATTGCGGCTGTCCAGATTGGGGTTGTACCACGTTCTTATTCGAGCATCGATGCTTCGATATTCCATCTTTCTGGCGTACAGCTCATGGATAAACTTGATATTGAACTGCTCAATAAGGGTGAGAGAATAGGCAATGCGGACAGAGGCCATATTGCTCATACTGCCGTCAACAATGATTTGGATTGGAGCCGTTTGACCCTTTCGAATAGTCTTGCTGAAGTCGGGGGGAATCTTTACCACCATGTCAACCTTTCGGCGCAACAGCAGCTCTTCCAGCTCTTTAGGGTCATCAGAATAGTGGGTAATCCTAAATGTCTTGTTGGCATCAAAGGCATCTACCAGTTGGCGGCTCTCCGGTGTCTTGCACTGATCTATCATAGCTACTCGAATGTCGCGCACGTCCGTCGTCACTACATAGCCGAAAATGATTAACTGAACGAGTGGAGATATTACAAGTAAAGGTCTGGTTCGCTTGTCTCGGAAGAGCTGAATAAATTCTTTACGTACTAGTTCTTTTACTCGAGCCCAATTCAACTAAAGGCCCTCCTTCCTTAGAGCAAGAATGTTCAAGGTGGCTAGAATGATGAACATAGCAGCAAGTATGAAGTAGTCGTGCCACAATCGTTGAAGCCCCAAGCCCCTCAGGTACAACCCGTTCAATATGTCAATGAAATAGGTAGCGGGGACGACTCTTGTGACTAACTGCAGAGCCTTTGGCATGTTAACAACCGGAAACACGAAGTTTGACAGCAATATAGAAGGAAGATATGTGGCTAGGATTGCAAGCTGATTAGCTACTTGTTGAGATTTGGTAATGGTTGAAATGAGGAGACCCAGGCTGAGGGCTACGCTGAGATAAATGGCTGAGGCAATCACCATCAGCCAGAAACTGGACTTAATCACAGTACCAAACAGCACCTGGCCCATCAGCACTGCAATGAACACATCCATCATGGCGATCAGAAAATATGGAATGGCCTTGCCGGCAAGGAACTCCTCGGCCCGTATGGGCAAGGACCGGATGGTTTCCATGGTGCCGTTTTCGTATTCCCTAGCGATTACAAGAGAAGTGAGAAGTGCACCCACAATCATAATTATGATCGCGATGATACCAGGTACAATAAAATAGCGGCTTTCCAGTTCCTCGTTAAACCATACCCTGATTCTTGCCTCGACAGGCGCCTCGATTTGGGTAAGACCACGGCGATTGATATATTCCACAAGCATCTGCTGGTTGTAGTTTTGCACAAATGCATTTACGTATCCCCTGGAGATTCCGGCATAATTTGGATCACTGCCATCTAATATAAATTGAACAGGCGTTTCCCTGTCTGACCGCATATCCTTTGTCCATCCTGCAGGAATTACCACTGCTAGTTTGGCACGGCCCTGATCTAGATACTTTGTCATAACACTGGTATTGGGCAGCCAGTGGATCACTTCAAAATAGGGAGAGGCATCCAGTTTTTGAATCAGGTCACGACTCAAAGGGGTATTGTCGTAGTCCACCACCACGGTCTCTACATTGTCCACATCCAGGCTTAAGGCATAGCCAAACATGAAAATGAGCAGCAGAGGGATGAAAAAGGCAAGGTAAAGGCTGCGGAAGTCTCGAATTAGATGGAAGTATTCTTTCCTTGCAACGGCTTTGATGTTTGTCAGGTTCATCTCTCTACATTCTTGGTTAGGGCGATAAAGGCATCATTCAATGTGGCACTTGGATTATCAGGAAATATATCAGAGATAATTTTTGCCGGAGGGCCTTCTGCTGCGATGCGACCCTCATTAATGAGTACAACCCTGTCGCAGTTCTCTGCTTCGTCCATGTAATGGGTGGTCACAAATATGGTTACGCCACCTTGGGCAATTTCCCTTATGAACTCCCAAAATCTTTTTCTAGTAGCAGGATCGACCCCTGAGGTGGGCTCATCGAGGAAAACAATCCTGGGCCTATGGAGGAGAGCACAACCGAGAGCCAGGCGCTGCCGCCACCCAGGCGGCAGTTCCTTGGTAAGGCGGTTCTTTACTGGGCCGAGGCGTGTCATATCGAGGATCCAGTCTATTGTCTCTGGCCATTTGACCTTTGGAACCGCGTATATGCCGAGGTAAAACCGAATATTTTCATAAGGTGTCATATCTTCATAAAGAGAGAATTTCTGGGACATGTAGCCAATGGACTGCTTTATTTTTTCCGATTCAGTGAAGATATCGTGCCCGGCTACCATGCCATAACCGGAAGTAGGGGTAATAATCCCGCAAAGCATGCGAATGGTGGTAGACTTGCCCGCTCCGTTGGGGCCGAGGAAGCCGAAGACCTCACCCTCCTTTACAGAGAATGATATCCGGTCCACAGCGGTAAATTTCCCGAATTTTTTAACCAGATCCTTGACTATTACTGAGTTAACACCGGAGAGGTTTTTGTCCGACTGATTCATCAGCTTCCTCTATCCTTTTAACCAGTGCATCTTCAAGGCTCGGGTGTCCTGAACGAATTTCCTCTGGGTTGCCCCAGACCAGCAGCCGCGAGCGGTGCATAAGAAGGATGCTGTCGCACTTTTCAGCTTCATCCAAATAGGCAGTAGATATGAGTATGGTCATTCCGCGCCGCCTCATTTCCAAAATCATGTCCCAAAATTCCTGCCTAGACACGGGGTCTACACCATTGGTGGGCTCGTCCAGAATGAGTAGCCGAGGTTCGTGGACCAAGACGCATGCCAGTCCCCGTTTTTGCTTCATGCCGCCAGACAGATTGCCTGCCCTCCGATCCAAGAATGGAAGTAAATTGGTAAAGCCCAAATACGCCCTCACCTTTTCTTCCCGGTGTTTACCGGAGATCCCGTAAATGTCCATAAAGAATGTCATGTTCTCAATAACCGTAAGGTCAGGATAGAGTCCGAAGCGCTGAGGCATGTAGCCCATGAGGTGTTTGATCTCGGCTCTCTGTTTCACAACGTCTAGTCCATGGACTAATATTGAGCCCTTGTCAGGTGGAATCATTGTAGCAACCATTCGGAGAAGAGTTGTCTTGCCCGCTCCGTCAGAACCTACAAGTCCCATTATGGTGCCTGTCCTGACATTGAAAGACACCTCGTCCACGGCCTTTAGTCGTCCGTAAGACTTGGAGACGTTATCGACTGCTACGGCGAAGCTTTGAGTGCTGTAAAGATTTTCCTTGATTGCTTGGCTAGCGGAACCACGCATCGGCAGGCATCCCCGGTTTGAGCTCCAGGTCTGGATTTGGAATGGTAACCTTCACAAGGTAGACCAGCTTAACTCTCTCTTTGTGGGTCTGGATGATCTTAGGAGTAAATTCTGCCTCAGGCGAGATGTACGACACCTGACCTTTATAAGTCTTGTTGGGAAAGGTATCGGTCTTTACCTTTACTTTTTGTCCTGGCTTGATGTAACCAATCTCAGGTTCACCCACAAAGACTTTTAGGTCTACTGTGGAAAGATCGGCCATGGAGATGACCTCCCGGGCAGGGTTGACCACTTCTCCCGGCTCCACGTCGCGACTTGTTATGATCCCGTTGAAAGGAGCCCTCAGCTCTGTGTATTCAAGATAAAGGCGTGCAAGTTCTTCCGAGGCCTCGGCTTCCTTTAACTTTGCCTCTGCAACCTCCAGTTCTCTTTGAGTTATTTCTATCTTTTTGAGATTTCCTTTTGCCTGCTCGAGGGCCGCCTGAGCTGCGCTCAGTTTTGCACGGGCGGCCGTAATGCTTTCGCGGCGGAAGCCCTCCTCCAGAAGGGAAAGGGCCTCCTTTGCCTTCTGATACTCCTCGAGCGCTGTCTTATACCGGAGAACCGCGGTATCACGTTGCCTCTCCGAGGCTGTTTTTTCGCGGTACAGCCTTTCAAATCTGATCTTGTCTCTTTTTGCGTCCTCCATTCTGAGGCGAGCTGCCTCTGCAACCCGCCTGGCCTGCTCAATCTGCTGTGCTCGATAACCTGATCTCAGTTCGTTGAGTTTTGCTTTAAGAGCCTCGACCTCGGCCTTTGCCTGCTTTACCTGCTGGGGTAAGACAACCTTGTAGAGTTCCAAAAGAGAGCGTAGACGTTTCACATTACTCCTAGCTTGCTCCACTGCTGCAGTTGCCCGGGCAAGGCGGTTTACAAACTCCTTCCTTTCAAGCTCTGCCAGAATTTGGCCCTTTTTTACCCCCATCCCGTCGTCAACTAGGACCCTCGCCACCCTGCCGCTTACCTGAAAAGCAAGGTTGGACTCAGTAGCTTCAATGGTTCCAGAGTAGTAAAGCTCAGCTGTTTTTTCTTTCCACTGCCCGTAGTAAACAAAAGCCACCACTCCGATAAAAAGGGCGGCAAAGGCAACTATGGCGATGACTTTTTTCAACTGCTATTCCCCCCAAATGGTTCCAAAATTTTAATTTATAGCACCCACATAGGCTATTAGCAAGTCAGTGTTAAGTTAAACACAACAAACGTGGGTTGGCTGGTAGCGGCGGGATCGTAAAGGAGGTGCTGAGGGTTTGACTCGGCTATTTAAATCCTTCCTTTTCTGCCAGGATATCGAGGTGGAGCGTGGCAAGATATTCCAATTCCATGGGTGTTTCTATCTCAAATTCTCGGCGGTCAACCGTTTTCAGGTAGCGTAGACACTTTTTACAAAAATCCACCCTGAGGCCCTCTTCTGTATCGCTGTGGAAATACCCCAATGTTTTTTGATCCTCATTCTTGCAAAAGGGGCAGTTGACCCTTGGATAAGGCCATTCCTCACCGCAGAGTTCGCAATGCAAGTGTCGTTTTCCTTTCTTGTCAAGATAGGCCATATTGGGCTCTGATCCACAAACAGGGCAGTATCCCTGATCCCATGCGTCTTTATCCAGCATAGCCGAGCAAGCTTTTCGAATCGCTTCCAAGGATGGTTTCAGGGAAAGCTTGGCTAAAAAGAAGAGCCTAGCCGGCTCCAAACTTACCTCGGCTGCCGAAGCAGATATCTTTTCGTCGTCCTTCTTTAGAATGGCTTTAAAGAGCGAGGAAGCCCAGGCAGGGTCTTTCTGGATTTGCTCCGCGCATTTGTTCATGCCGGTGCTCTCTTCCTTTTGCTCATGGGCCAGGTATGCTGCTATTCTAGAAAGAACTTTGGCCGCGGCAGCGAGGTCAAGGGGAAGTTCATCTCTTGAGAAAATTGGAAAGCCTTCCTTTATTTTTAGTTCTTGTACTGCCTTATCCACTTGTATCTGCGGGGTGGAGACCTCAAGGTCTTGCATAAGTTCAACAAGTACCCTGTAAGAATTAAGTATCTCTTTTGCAAAGGGACGTTGTTGGACAATGTGGTCTATATATTTTTGGATGTCTTGAGTCATATTGTGGTTCCTCGTTGATAATCAGGGCCCTCACCAAAGCAGTCGCCGTTGGGCGGGGCCATAAAATTAGTTCTCAAGCTCTTGTAATGCCTTGACCAGAGTTTCCAGGCGTGGCCTCTCGTTAATATTGTGGACGTCAATATAGCGGATGATACCTTTCTTGTCGATTACAAACAATGCTCTTTCTGCCATACCGTCTGTGCGAAGTATGCCATATTCTGAAGCCACTCTGCCATGAGGCCAAAAATCAGAGAGAACCGGGAACCACAGATTCCCCATCTGCTTGGTCCAGGCATAAAGGGTGGGCAAGTTGTCAACACTTATCCCTAACAAGATACAGTCGTATTGATCAAATATTTCCTTGGCCAGGTTATAGCCAGGCCACTGATCAGAGCAAACCGGGGTCCAAGCAGCTGGTATAAAGGACAAGACCAAGTTTTTCTTACCCAGAAACTGGTGGACAGATATCTTGTCTCCGCTCAAGGAGGGGAGGGTAAAGTCAGGAGCCTTATCCCCTACCTTGACCTTGAGCACGCTATCTCTAGGCTTCAGGGGCCCTGGATTGTATATTTCATCCTTGAATGCCAGTGAGTGAGTTTGAGCAAATGCAATGGTCCCAAGTGATAAGGAGAAAACTGCAAGAAGAAAAATAATCTTGTTTTTCATTTTTGTGTCTCGCTTTTGAGTTTTGTCGTGATTTCTTTTATAAATTCGTCAAGGTCCTTTATCCGGCCAAGTTTGGAAAAGATCACCTCGGGGCACTGATCCGGCAAGTTGGATACCACAATAAAATAAGGTGTTCTTATCTCACCCAGGGTCTTGTGAATAGCAAAATCACTGTCAGGAAACATGGGGAAAGGGATGCTGAATTTTTTCTTGAAGAAATTAACTTCGAACATGGAATTCCCGGCACCTATCCCTATGATCTTTATTTTCCCTTTCAGCTGAGAGTCTGTTTCGATCTTCTCGTACAGCTCATTGACGCGAGGGGCCTCTCTTTGGCAGAAAGGGCAATACATGCTGAATATCTCTATGATCACTAAGGGCGAGTTGATCTCCATGATCCAAAATGGCTCCTTCTCTTCAACGCCGAGATATTGGGCTTCAGCCGGGCTTTGGATCGGCGGAATCTCAAATCTAGGTAAAGGATCTTCGGGTGCTGGAGTTTTTCCGTTGGCAGCGCACGTAATGTTACATGCAAGGAAGACAAGGCACCAGGAAAAAACGACGAAAATACGGGGCTTCATCCGTTTACCTCCAGTTTAAAGAACAAAAGGGGTACCTTGTCTGGTACCCCTTTGGCCTTAAGGCATTAGATTATCCCTAGCTTACTAGTTTGTTTATAGCCTGCCATTCCAGGGCCAGTTCTTTCAAGGACTGTCCTATTTTCTTCAGAGCCATTTTGCGGTCAATACTCGAGGGTTTAGTATCTGCCTGGGCATACGTGTAGTACTTTTCAGGCTTGTCACACAAAAGGTAAAAAACCCTGAGATCCTCAAGACCTGTCAATGTGGCATTGGGATATTTGGCCTTGACTTCTTGAAGTCTCTGTTTTGCCAGTTCCACCATCTTGTCCCTGTCCCCAAAATTCATGGCCCCGGTGGGACAGGTCTTGACGCAAGCCGGGAGGAGACCGTTATGTACCCTATCGAAGCACATGGTGCACTTGGCCATGTAGCCGGTTCCCTTTTGAGCCCTCGGGATATTAAACGGACAGGCCTCAATGATGTCAGCAGCATTTGCCTTCTTTAGCTTGTCCGTGTAAAGAACCGCCCCTGTCTGACTGTCAATAATAATGCCGCCAGGAACCATATCATCGGCTGCTTCTTTGCACGGTGGTTCCAGACAGTGCCGGCACTGGTCGGGGAAGAAATACCAAACGGGCTTACCATCAGGACCAAGATGCTCCTGAAACCTAATCAATTTATAGGTATAGAAGGAGAGATCTTGCGGATTCTGGTAGCTGCCCACATTCTTCGTTTTTGTGGCAGGAAGCTGGTTCCACTGCTTGCAAGCAATCTGGCACCCGCGACATCCCATACAAACCGTAGTATCTATAAAAAATGCCTTTCCGCTCATTCGATCACCTCCTTTCTATATCTTTCTTATATTGACCATAAAGGCCTTGGTTTCAGGAATCTTAGTGTTAGGGTCGCCCGTTGATGGTGTCAAGAGATTAGCTGAGTCGCCACCGTCTTTGGGATACACCCACCCGTAGTGCCATGGCAAGCCCACTTGGTGGACTACATTTCCCTGGATTTTGAACGGCTTGAACCGGGCAGTTACTACGGCAACCGCCTCCACTCGGCCTCGGGCAGACTCTACCACCACCTTTTCCCCGTTCCTTATTCCTTTCATCTGCGCTAGCTCACGACTCATTTCCACGAACAGCTGAGGCTGGGCCTCAAGCAGCCATGGCTGCCAACGCGTCATTACGCCCGTCTGCCAGTGCTCTGAAACCCGGTATGTAGTGGCCACTATGGGATATCGAGGATCGCATGTCTTGTATACATCCATGTCGGTCGAGTACCTGGGAGCCACTGGGTTGACCAGTTGACTGGAAAGCAGATTTTTCTCCACGGGACATTCCAGAGGCTCGTAATGCTCCGGGAAAGGTCCGTCTGCTCTTCCAGGGCCGAATATCCGGCCATGGCCTTCGGGTTTCATTATGAACGGGTATTTGGTTTTGGGATTCAAGGTCCCATCTGGCTTGAGCATTGGAGGCCATCCACCGTCGGGCACATCTCCGACCCAGCCTCCTTTTCCTCCTTTGGCCGTGGGATCCCATTTGATGACTGGGTGTTCTGGATCCCAGGGATTTCCGTACATGTCCACCGAGGCGCGGTTGTAAAGAATACGGCGATTAACCGGCCAGCACCATGCCCATTCGAGGTTGAGCCCAATACCTGACTTTTCCCTCTTGCGCCTTGCGGACATGTTGCCTTTATTGGTGTAAGAGTTACAGTACAGCCAGTTTCCGCTGCTGGTGGAGCCATCGGCCTGCAGATATGCAAAGCTGGGCACAAGGTCGCCCTTCTTGAAATGCTTGCCCTTGACAGTGACGTCTTTCTGGAAGTAACCGTTGATTTCCTTTGCCACTTTATGGGGATCGTATTTCCCCCTAGTTGTGTAGTCCCATTTGAGGTTCAAGATGGGCTCGGGGAATACTGCCTTTTTACCTTTCTTGATGTCTTTGCGGTAAAACCACCGGATTTTTTTAAATAGATCAATCATTATGTCGCCATCAGGCCTAGCTTCTCCAGGTGGCTCTGCGGCTTTGTAGCGCCACTGCATCCAGCGGCCACTGTTGGTTATGGATCCCTCTTTTTCAACCGACACGGCACATGGCAGGAAAAAAACCTCGGTCTTTATCTCCCTCGGGTTCATACCAGGTCCCTTCCAGAACCAGCCCGTCTCATTGGGAAAGATGTTGACATTAACCAACCAATCCAGCTTTGTCAGCGCCTTTCTGGTCTTGTTGGAATTTGCACCGGATGCGGCAGGGTTCTGGCCCCATGCGAAAAAACCACTAAATTCGCCCTTATACATTTCGTCGAACAGATCCAGCCAGGAATAGGTCTTGCCATCGTCCAGCTTGGGCAACCAGGTGTACCCGAAGTCATTAGCCGGGGTTGCCTTATCTCCCCAAAAGCTCTTGAGCAAGCTGACCGAGTACTTGGGGTAGTTCCCCCACCAGTTGGCACTGAGAGGATCATTGGTGTGTGGAGTGTACTTCCTGTTGTAATCGGCAAGCGTTGCCTGAGATGCCTTGGGAGTTTTGAGATACCCCGGCAAAATGCGGAAAAGGATGCAATGGTCTGTGGAACCCTGCACGTTTGACTCACCCCTAAGAGCGTTGACCCCTCCTCCAGCCACACCAATGTTGCCCAGGAGGAGCTGAATGATCGCCATAGCTCGGATGTTTTGTACCCCTACTGTGTGCTGTGTCCAGCCCATTGCGTACATGATGGTTCCGGCCTTGCCCTTTTGTCCGGTTGAAGAATATGCCTCATAGACCTTGAGGAGATCCTCTTTGGGTGTCCCGGCAATAGCGGATACTGTGTCAAGATCGTAGCGGCTGTAATGTTTTTTCAGCAACTGAAACACGCAGCGAGGGTGCTGTAAGGTAGGGTCCTTTTTGGGTATGCCCTTTTCATCTTTCACAAACGCCCATTTACTTTTGTCGTATTTGTGATGAACTGGGTCATAGCCCGAGAAAAGCCCGTCGTGGAAGTCATAGCTATCTGCAACTATGAAACAGGCGTTGGTATAGTTGGCCACATATTCCTTGAAATATTTGTCGTTGTCCAGGATGTACTTTATCATTCCGCCCAGGAAGGCGATATCGGTTCCCGAACGAAGTGAAGCATAAATGTCGGCCTTGGAAGAACTTCTGGTAAACCTCGGATCTACACTTATAAGCTTGGCACCCCGTTTCATTGCCTCAGTCACCCATTTGAAGGAAATTGGGTGATTTTCAGCAGCGTTGGAACCCATTATAAGGATGCAGTCGCTATTCTTTATGTCGATCCAATGATTGGTCATTGCGCCGCGTCCGAACGACTCTGCCAGAGCCGCCACAGTGGCACTGTGTCAGATACGGGCCTGGTGCTCGATATATACGAGCCCCAAGGCCCTCATCATGGCCTGAATTAGCCAACATTCTTCATTGTCAAGTGCCGCACTTCCAATGTGTGCAATACCATTGGTTCGGTTTACCACCTGGCCCTTGGCGTTGCGTGCCGTGAAGCTGGCATCACGGCTCTTTTTTACCCTAAGGGCGATCTGCCATAGCGCCCAATCCCAGGATACCTTTTGCCAGCGGGTGCTGTAAGGAGCCCGGTAAAGGGGAGTTGTAACACGATTCTCATTGTTTACCAGCTGGCTAAGGGCGGCTCCCTTTGAACACAAGGCGCCCTCGTTAATGGGATGGTCAGGATCCCCTTCAATGTTAATAACCTTGCCTGCCCCCGCCTCGCCGGTGTGGACAATCACACCGCAGCCCACGGCACAATAGCAACAGATACTCGTGGTCTCTTTGGCGTAACGGATTTTCAAGGTCTGGGCATGGGATTTGACAGGTTTCAAGTCAATGCCCAGGCCCAATGCCACTACGCCGGCGGCGGAAGCCCCAGTGAGTTTAATAAATTGCCTTCGTGTGAGCTTCATGGGACCTCCTTTCGTTGAGGGTTGATGAACACTGTGAAAACAATAACGCGCCTAAAGATGAAACCCAAACACCAGCTTGTGTTAACTGCCAGGGATCAAAGTGCCCTGGATATAAACGGTGGAAAAGGGATTGATGAGTGACCGGTAATAATGTGGTGGAGGTTTTTCAGGGTTTACCCTGAAGGTGCATTGTGGATAGGCTTTGGGCCTTCCTGTTGACATGAATTGCGCCTATAAAAAGAGGTTAAAGGTAACTCATATCCTAGTGAGAGCGTTTAGCAGATACAGCTTTTTTCGTCAATCTTTTTTTAAATCAATGAGTTATGTCAGCAATGACATAAGGTCTCTAAGTACCGCGGTTTAGCCTCCAATGGAGGACATCTCTCCTGGAAATAGCTCAGACTTCTCGCGAAGCATGCCATGACTAGATGGTTTGATCATTACGGCCTTTCTAAATAGTTCAACAAGCTCGCTGTCAGTAGCTCCACTTCGCAGAGGCCCCCTGATGTCAATTTCCCGGCTTGACAGCAAGCAGGGTCTAAGGCATCCAGAAGCCGTAAGTCTAAGGCGGTTGCAAGATCTACAAAAATGATTAGTCATGGGGCTGATAAGTCCTATTTCTCCTTTCCCGTCTTTAAAACGATATCTTTCTGCGGGCCCATCCAGAGGCGACTTCCCTATGGGTTGTAATTCGCCCAACGTTTCCAGCCTTTTCTTGATTTCCGCAGATGGAATGTACTCGGGCCTCAAGTGAGAAGGCTCTGTCCCCATTGGCATATATTCAATAAAACGGACATGGTAGGGCTTGGTCATTGATAGAGACCCGAACTGCTCTATTTCATCGTCGTTGACGTTCTTCATTGCCACAATGTTTATCTTGATCGGACTGAAGCCAAGCTCTGCGGCTTTTTCTATGGATGCCCACACAGCGTCAAACTTGTCAGCACCGGTGATATGTCTGTATTTTTCCCTCTTCAGGGTGTCAAGGCTGATGTTTAACCGCCTAATACCAGCATCCCATAATTGTTCAAGCTTTTCCTCTAGCAGTGTCCCATTTGTGGTTATTGATAGGTCTTGCAGGCCCTGCAATTGCCCAAGGGACCGTATGAACCCAACAAGTCCTTTTCTGACCAGGGGTTCACCACCAGTAACCCTGATCTTCTTTATGCCAATGCTGATCGCTGTCCGGGCAATTCGGATGATTTCTTCATAGCGCAGGATGTCCTGGTGTCTCAGTTTGACGAGTTTCCCTTGAGGGACACAGTAAAGACAGCTCAGATTGCAGCGATCTGTCACAGATATGCGGAGGTAGTCAATATTTCTACGGAACGCATCAACTAGAGTCATTGGTGTCTACTTCTGGTAAGCAACCTTACTTCAGCTCTATTAAAGTCTTGTTTATTTTCCTTTGCTTTTTTATATAAAAGCCATCTACATGGCATTGAGAAGATATCAGCTTACAACAATTTTAACCAACTGGTAAGGGAAAAATTTCCAAAAAAGCCGCAAGGGAGGCAGAGAATGGACCAAAAAGTGCTGGTAGAAAGAAGGGAAGAGGTAGCTATAGTGGCCCTTAACCGTCCCAAGGCATATAATGCCTTCGATGTGGAGACGATCCGGGGCCTGAAGAACATATTGCTTCATCTATCACTAGACCACTCGGTCTCCGGCGTTGTCTTGACGGGCAGGGGGAGCGCTTTTTGTGCCGGAGGCGATCTCAGATGGATATCCTCTTACAAGGAAGAATACGGTGATGCATTTTATGAACTTGCGGCCACTTACCACCAGGCAATACTCGAAATAAGGCGCATGCCAAAACCAGTTGTGGCCGCAATAAACGGCCTTGCAGCAGGCGGCGGGTTTTCCATGGCCCTTGCCTGTGACTTTAGGATAATGGAATCATCAGCCGTAATGAAACAGGCATATACCTCAAATGGCCTGAGTATTGACGGCGGGGGGACATTTACTCTCCCCAGGATAGTAGGTATGGCCAAGGCGATGGAGATTGCGGTGTTTGACCCGGTCATTCCTGCAGACAAGGCCCTTGAGTGGGGCTTGGTAACTGAGGTGGTGGAGGACGGGCAAAGCGTTGAAGCCTCCGTTGAACTGGTGAGACAAATAGGATCAGGGGCGCTTTTTTCCTTCCAGGCCTCCAAGCGGCTCATTAATGATTCGTTTAACACCAACTTCGAGGTACAATTGGAACAGGAACGCAGATGGCTGGCGCGCTGTGCGGATCACCCTCATGGGCGTGAAGGAATAAAGGCCTTTCTGGAAAAAAGGAAACCCGAGTTTTCCTAGGAGACAGGAAATAGGAGACAGAAGACAGAATTCAGGAGACAGAAGACAGAAGATAGAAGACAGGAGCAAGGATAAAGGAAAAAGGATAGTTGGAGCTGTCAGCGACGAAGGATCAGTGTTCGGCGGGTCTAATTTAGCCCTGATTATTACTCCGGGTTTAGGCTGAAAGCTGACAGCCAATTAGTCCACTTTGTCATAATGGGTGAAATGCATGGTAAAAGTGCCGCGGCCTTGGGTAAGGGAGCGGAGGGTGGTCGAGTATCCGAACATTTTTGAAAGGGGGACA
>QMLZ01000033.1 GCA_003646995.1 Deltaproteobacteria bacterium
GCACGTGCCGCAACAGCCCCATGCCCCCTTTGGGCGCCGCAAGCGGGCTTGTTCGTATATACTCTGAAACCATCGTATTTCATATTGGGGAGTTTATAGGGGCCACCCAGCATTGAGCCCGCATAGTATACGGTGGCTATTCCAAAACTAGTATATGCGCCTCCATCTAAATAGCATTTGTGTTTAAGGGCCACAAGAGTGCCGTCCTTTTTCACGCCGAGCGTCATCTCGTGAATGAACTGGTGTCGGGACCTGCCGTGCATGAAAACCTCTTCGCGGCTGTAAATCACCTTCACCGGCTTACCTGTCAATTTGGACAGCAACGCGGCGCTCATTTCTGCTGGAGTCCCCTCGGCTTTGCTCCCAAATCCGCCTCCAACGTAAGGTTTGACTACCCGTACCTTTCCTACGGGTATACCCAAAACCATTGCTACCGTGCGCATAACATAATGGGGGGTCTGGGTAGAGGTGTAAAGGGTGAGGTTGCCCAGATAATCATAGTCGGCTATACATCCATGGGGTTCTAGGGCTGCTGATTCCTGCCTCTTGTTGATAAATTTGTCAGTTCGGATTAGATCACATTCTTTAAAGGCGGCCTCGACATGTCCAAATTCCTGGTGAACCTCCGCACACACGTTTCTTGGGAAATCCTCGTGGATTACCGGCGCTCCCTCGGCCATAGCCTCTTCTATGGTAAACACGGCAGGCAATTCTTCGTAATCGACCTTAATTAGGGATAATGCCTCTTGAGCGGTTTCCATGTCCACGGCAGCGACAGCTGCTACCTCATCTCCCACATAACGCACCTTGTCATGGCAAAAAAGGGTCTCATCATACCGGGCGGGACTGACCCCATACTTGACAAGCCCGGCTTCCTTCGCTGTGACCACCGCCTTAACACCAGGCAGTCGCGCCGCCTTTGACGTGTCAATATTTAATATCTTGGCATGGGGAAGTGGGCTATGAAGAATCGCTCCATAGAGCATTCCAGGAAGAATCAGGTCATCTACATATTTAGCCCGACCTGTTGCCTTGTCAGGGGCATCCAGACGCGGCGCCCTCTGATTAATTACGCTGTAGTCCTTCATTTGTTTGCCCCCCTTTACTCTATCTATTCCTTGGCCATGTATTGAGAAGCCGCCTCAATGGCATCGATGATCTTTTGGTATCCTGTGCACCTGCAAAGATTACCTGATATTGCCCTGCGGATCTCCCCGCGGTCAGGCCTTGGATTGTTTTCCAATAAGTTTTTAGCAGTAAGTATCATTCCAGGCGTGCAAAAACCACACTGAATCGCGCCCTTTTCCACGAAGGCCTCTTGAATGGGATGAAGGCCCTTAGGGCTTTCCAGTCCCTCAATTGTCTGAATTTCTCTTCCATTGGCCTGGACGGCCAATACTAAGCATGAGTTTACGGGCATGCCGTCCATTAGCACTGTGCATGAACCGCAATCTCCGACCTCACAACCTTTTTTCGTTCCAATCAGATGAAGTTCATCACGCAAAAAATCCACGAGTGTCTGGTTTGGTTTCACCGCAACCTCATGGAGCTTGCCGTTAACCGTTATGGAAATGAGCCTTTTCATGATCCACCCTCTCTAATAATTCTAATGGTTGGATTTAAGATTTGGTGGCCGCCTCATAAGCGGTGTTTAAAGCCCTCTTGGTAAGCACTGCCACCATGTCTCTACGATACTCCGCCGATGCTCTGAAATCGTCAATAGGTTTGGCATCCGAAGCCGCTGCTTCACCTGCCTTTTCAAACAAGGAAATCGAAGGGCTTTCCCCTTTTACCAGGTTTTCGGCTGAAAGGGCGCGTATTGGGATGGGGGCAACGGCACCCAGGACTACCCTGGCCTCGCGGATGTGTTTTCCGTCCTGATCCAGCTGCACAAAGGCAGCCACGTTTACAATGGATATTTCTAAGGCCCGCCTTACCCCCAGCTTTATGTAATGGGCACCGTACATGCCCGATGGGATGGGCACGAGGATTTCTTGGATTAGTTCATCGGGGCCTATCGAGGTCTCCCCAGGTCCTTTAAAAAGCTCCTCAACCTTAACTTCCCTTTCATTGTTCTTACTTTTGAGTAACACCTTGGCTCCGTAAGCCATCAGGGAAGGCGGCAGGTCTGCTGCAGGCCTCGCTGAGCCTAGATTTCCCGCTATTGTTGCAAGGTTGCGAATAAGTGGAGAACCTAGGTTCTGGGCACCCAATGACACAGCTTCTACCTTTTGAGAGATTTCTTGAGATGAGGCTATATCAGCGACCTTTTCAGCAGCACCAATCCGAACAGTTCCTCCCGAAGTCCTTATACCCTTCATCTCGGCCAACCTATCAACGCAAACCACATGCTGCGGGCTTATGAGCTTTTTTTTCATGTTCACAAGGAGATCCGTGCCGCCAGCCAGGGCCTTTGCCTTGTCCCCGAACTCTGCCATTATGTCACACGCTTCTGAAAGCGTTTGTGGTTCGTGGTAATCAAATTGCGGCAGTAACATACTCAACCCTCCCTTTTATAAAAATCAGGGCACTGAAAAACCGGGTGCCTCCCCACCCCTGGCGGTCTCTCAATGGCCTGTAAGCAACCTTTTTCTTTCAACTTAGCCTAAAGACAACTTTTTATCTATCCTCTTACCAACCTGCACCAAGAATTCTGCACAGCCCTTTATATTTTCGTCTTTCAATTGACTGCTCAACCCTACCACCCAAAGCGCGGATAGAGCTCCAGCCTGGGAACTGTTTAAGGGCACTGCGATCGCCCGTATCCCTTCGATATACTCCTCCTTGTCAAGGGCAAACCCTTGATTTTTAACTTGTCGTACCATTTCTAAATACCGGTCAGGATCGGTGCATGTATTGGGTGTGTATCTCTTAAGTTTTTTTCTGCGCAATAGTTCCTTTACCCTTTGCTCTGGCATTTGTGCAAGCAGGGCCTTTCCTGTGGCCCCCGCGAACAAAGGGATTCTCATTCCGATTTCAGAGGACACTTTTATATCCACTGGTGAGTCGACCTTGTCAATGATGGTGATTCGTTCCCCAGACAGGGTCCCGACAAATGCAGAAAGCCTTGTTTCTTTTGCCACCTTTTCGAGCCAAGGCCGGGCGACCTCGGCGAGATTGAAATTCTTGGCTGCTTTTCTCCCCAGCACATAAAGCACGGGGCCAAGTATGAAGCGGTTATCTTTGTTGTTTTCCAGTATCCCTAAAGATTGCAGTGTGTGAACTATATTGAATACGGTACTCTTGTTATACTCAAGGACCCGGGCCGTTTCACTTATTCCCATACCGGTTTCTGACCTTGAAATCACCTCCAAGATGCTAAAACACTTATCAATGGCGGGAACACGCTTGAATTCAACCTTAGGCTTCATTTTCGTTTAGAGAGCTGTAGTTTCATGTGATCTCTGGAGAGAACTCTTGTTTTCTATAGCAATCCTACTTGTGCATGTCAAGCAAAAAATATGGTGGATTATACCTTATTATTTAGGGGTAGGCCCAAATAGTATAAGGAGTGCAGTGCTATGGCCGCACCAATTCATAAACATGCAGGATAGTCCAAGAGGCTTCTAGTACATGAGATTGGGAAGGAATAGGATTAACTGCGGAAAGGCTATAAGAATTATTACGCCAGCAATCACGGCCAAAAGAAAAGGAAATATGCCCTTGAAGATAGTTTCTAAAGGTATTTCGCCTATTACACTCCTTGCCACGCCGAAAACCACATATACATTGATACCTACAGGGGGAGTTATGACCCCCATTTCAGTTACCATAACTATTATGATCCCGAACCAAATCGGATCATACCCGAGGCTGCTGACCAGAGGAAAGAATACCGGAACGGTGAGCATCACAAATGCCAGGGCATCCATGAAACAGCCACCCAGGAAGTAGATGAACACAATGATCGCCATTATCATGTATCGAGGAAGCTCAAAGCCCCCCACCCAGGTGGCTATATTGAAAGGGATGCGGGTCACAGCTAGGAATTTTCCGAAAATGACAGCTCCTGCTATTAGCATCATCACCATGCACGAAGTCCTGAGGGTTTCATATAGAGATTTAACGAAGCCCTGCCAGGTCAGTTGCCTGCGAAGCACAGATAGGGCGAGTACGCCAAAGGCCCCTACGGCGGCTGCCTCTGTAGGGGTGAATATCCCGAAGAACAAGCCGCCTATAACCAACAAGAATACCGCCAAGGTTTCACTCATGTACCATAGGGAGCGAAGCCTTTCTTTCCACGAAAATCTTTCTCCTGGGGGGCCTTGTTCGGGATTTCTCCTGCACCTAATATATATGGAAATGACAAATAATATGGTCACGAGTATGGCGGGCACAATGCCTGCCACAAACAGCTTTCCAATGGACTGCTCCGTGAGGATTCCGTATACGATCAGCACAATACTGGGAGGCATAATCATACCTAGTCCACCGCCCGAGGCTACAGAACCCGTGGCCAACTCATTGGCATAGTTATACCTTTTCATTTCGGGGAGGCCGACGGTAGCCATGGTTGCGGCGGTAGCAGGAGAAGACCCGCATACTGCACCAAAGGCAGTGCAAGCGGAAACAGTGGCCATGGCGAGTCCGCCTCTAATACTGCCCAGATACTTGTATGCAGCGTCATAAAGTCTACGGCTTATCCCACTGTTAAAGGCAAGTTGTCCCATTAAGACAAAGAGGGGAATTGTGGTCAGCCCGTAGGAGGAGAACACCTCATAAACGTTTCTTGACAATAAGGCTAGTCCCCCCTTGAAGGATACCATGATGCTGAATCCTACGTACCCAACGAGTGCCATGACAAAGGCCACAGGCATTCTCGTCAGAAATATGACTACCATTACGGCAATTCCGATTATGCCTATTGTTGTTGCGTCCATTGGTTACAATTCTTTCAATTTTCGAACGTTGTTCACTATGTCAGACAGGATTATCATTACGAACACGAGAAAACAGAAAGATACTACGTAGACGATGACGTATTCGGGGAACTCCAAGTTCATCGATACCTCGCCGGACCTATGCAGATCAAGGGCGTAAGCGGCCATCCTCCAAGTAATGGCCGCAAATAGACCCAGGCTCAATAAACTCGTAATTATATCCAAAACAGTTTGAAACTTGGGTTTAAGTAATCGAAAGACGATTTCAACGCCTATGTGCCCTTTTACCTTTTGGGTGTATGGCAAGGCCATTGCGACAGACAGGGTCGACATATATCCCACCAGTTCTACGGATCCGAAGATGGGATGGCGGAAGAACCTTCCCACAACGTCCACGCAAGTCAATCCCATCATTCCCACCAGGCAGCAGGCGCCAATGACCTTCTGCTTGTCCATTATCCATTCAATAACTTTCCCGAATGCGTTCATAACTATCCACTCACAAAAATAGGGCCGGATGAAGTGTCCAATCCGGCCCCTCCTTTCCGTGGGTTTACTTCAGGCTCTCCAGCACATTGGAGGTGTAATCCACAATCTGTTTGCCATCAAAGCCTTTCTTGTTCATGGCGTCTACGTATTCCTGGATAACAGGAGCAGCCGCTTTCTTCCATCTAGCCCGCTCTTTGCTTTTAAGCCCTATAATTTGGTTGCCCTGGTTAAGGAAAAATCTGATCCCCGCCATATCACTGGCGTCCCAGGCCTCACCGTGTTTTACGGCCCATTCCTTGTTGATTTCTTCGATGATGCTCTTGATGTCAGAAGGAAGCGAATTCCACTTGTCTTTATTCATGACAACAAAAAAGGTCGTGGTATAGGCCACGGAGTAAGCTGCCGTGCAATAGCGGGTCACTTCTCCCAGCTTCCATCCCTTGTTGGCCTCGAATGGGTAACATGCCCCATCTACCACGCCCTTCTGGAGCATCTGGTAGCATTCGGGCATGGGCTTGGGAACGGGCACTGCACCGAGGGCCTTCATAACCTTGGCACTCGTTCCATGAGACCTTATCTTAAGCCCTCTCATATCCTCAATCCTGCGCACGGCTTTATCCCTTGTAAAGATTAGGCCCGGGCCGTGCGCGTGAAGGTACATCACTTGGGTGTCCATTAGTTCTTTTGGCTTAAAATGTTTGTACACGGCATTGGCTACTACTGTGGCAACCTTACCGCTCGGGTAACCCAAGGGCAGGTCTACTACAGCCATTACTGGGAAGCGTCCCCTTGTGTAGGCAAGTACGGAAAACCCGATGTCAGAGAGTCCGGTTACAACACCATCGTAACACTGTCTTGCTTTGGTAAGAGTCTGTCCCGGATAGTATTCAATCTTGACGCGCCCGTTGGTGCGTTTTTCCACCTCTTTGCACCATGCCTCGGCCAGCTTACTCTGAATGTGTGTAGGAGGGAAAAAATTGCTATAAGTAAGTTTAATGGGGCCAGCGGTAGCCTTTGTTCCACCCGTTAGTACAAATGCCATGCCGATTACAAGAATCAATGCACAAATGAAAAAATTCTTCCTCATGGTCACTCCTCCTTATTTTGTATGGATCACCACCTGAAACCCATTTCAGACCACCAAAGGATCCCCTCTCACCTCCCTTCATGGCTTGTCCTTAGTGGTTTCTCCTCACGAAACCACGGTGGGGCAGGCCTTTTCAAGGCTTTTGTTGCCTCTATTATAATAAATAACCCCGTAAGACAAGGAAAAAACACAGTTGGCATTGGGCATCAGACATGTACGGTTGAGAGATATTGACTGATTGCTGTGTCGTATTCTGAAGTAAGTTTGAAAACCTTCCGCGCAAGTTGAAAGCGCGTTTGAAGACTAGTCCGGCCCCCACTGTTTCTCATTTCCTCCAACACGAGCTTGTAATCGGACGGGTCCACTATTACAGTCACATATTTGAAATTTTTGGCCGCAGACCTGAGCATGGAAGGGCCGCCTATATCTATATTTTCTATGGCTTCATCTAACGTTACACTTTCCTTCTGGACGGTTTTTTGAAACTGGTAAAGATTAACCACCACCATGTCAATTGGTTTTATATCATGCTCTTTCATGGCCTTTGCGTGCTCCGGGTTATCCCTTATGGCCAAAAGGCCGCCATGCACCTTGGGATGAAGCGTCTTTACCCTTCCATCCATCATTTCGGGGAATCCCGTGTACTCAGAGATATCTTTAACACTCACTCCTGCGTCCCTTAGGACCCTGGCTGTGCCACCGGTAGAAAGAATCTCTACCCCGAACCTGGAAAGCTCCAGTGCAAATTCCCCAACTCCGCTCTTATCGGTTACACTTATAATCGCTCGCTCTATCTTGGACATTGTTTGTCTCCCCTGGGCAACCTGTTAAGTGCGCACGGCAAGGTCTTGGCCTGTAGTATAATCTTGCCACTTGCCTCTTATAGTCTAAAAAGACCGGTGAATCAACCCCGGTATGCCATGAATCAAATTTGCTCCTGAGGTTAACACTTTTATTTTACAAAACAGCATGTTATTTTTGGAAACTAAAGGAATGCAATGCGCCATGGCAGTGGTTGGACGACTAAACTTGCTAAATCATGCTGAGGAGGCCTGAGTTGTTACAAGGGAAAGTTATCTCATTTTCAGGGGGGAAACTGGTTGTGCCGGATTACCCGGTGATTCCCTTTATTGAAGGAGACGGGATAGGGCCAGATATCTGGCGGGCTACCAAGCTCGTATTGGACACAGCAGTTGACATACTTTGGAAAGGCAGCAGGAAGATCATTTGGAAGGAAGTGCTTGCAGGTGAAAAGGCATTCAGGGAAACAGGTCGGTGGTTGCCAGAAGAGACATTAGAGGCCCTAATGATATATCGGGTGGGTATCAAAGGCCCTCTTACTACGCCCGTAGGGGGAGGAATACGGAGTCTCAATGTAACCCTGCGCCAGGATCTCGACTTATATGCATGCGTACGGCCCATACGTTACTTCAACGGGGTACCGAGTCCGGTGAAGAGGCCCCATGAGGTGAATATGGTGGTGTTCCGTGAGAACACGGAGGATGTCTACGCAGGATTAGAGCTCAAAGAGGGGAGTCCAGAGGCTCGATCATTTATTAGTTTTTTGGAGCGCTCATACGGGTGGCGCATTCCACAGGACTCGGGCATAGGGGTAAAGCCAATCAGTCGGACACGAAGCAGAAGGTTGGTAAAGGCCGCTGTTGAATATGCCATTCGCCACCAAAGAAGAAGCGTTACCCTAGTACACAAGGGAAACATCCAGAAATTCACTGAGGGTGCTTTCCGACAATGGGGCTATGAAATTGCAAAGGAACTGTATCCCGATCATACCATTACTTATGAAGATTGGGACGGAACAATTCCCAATGGAAAGGTGCTTATCAAAGACACTATCGCTGATATCTTTTTTCAGCAGGCCCTCACTAGGCCTGATGAATTTGACGTGGTGGCTACCACCAACCTGAACGGCGATTACATTTCTGATGCATTAGCCGCCCAGGTAGGGGGAGTGGGGATGGCGCCGGGTGCAAATATCAGCTACGAGGATGGGTATGCCCTATTCGAAGCCACACACGGAACCGCTCCTAAATATGCTGGCCTGGACAAAGTCAATCCCACCTCGCTGATACTCAGTGGGTGTATGATGTTTAATCATCTGGGCTGGGCAGAGGCAGCTCGCCTCATAGAAGGGGCCCTTGAGAAGGCGTTTGCGGATAAAACCGTTACCTATGACTTGGCCAGATTGATGCAAGGGGCAACAGAGGTTTCTTGTTCCAGGTTCGCTGATATTGTTTGCCACAACATGGTAGATATCAATTCGTCTTGATCTCTGAGCCAATTTCGGAAAACGCAGCAGGGTACCCATGTACATCAGACGAGAAAAACGCGGTAACCAACACTACCTCCTTTGTGAATCATATTGGGGGGAAGGGTGTTGGAAACACAGGGTTCTTCTGGACTTAGGGCCTGACCCGGGAGAACATATCGAGTATCCAGGTGGAAACAGCTTCTATGTAAAGGAATATGTTGAGGATCAGCTCGCGTCATTGGGAGCGCATTATTCACTTGATGAAATTGAGCGTGTCTTTGTGCCTTTCTTAAGGCCCGAGATCAGGCGTGTGTACGAAATGTTTGACCGCAGCGAAGCTCCCAAGAAGTGGAAACAGCTGACCAAGGAGCAGCTTTTTGAGCGACAGAAGTCTTTACATTTCTTCGACAAGAGGCGCATCCATTATCTGCGATGCGGGAGAGTAGACATAGGAAATCTGGATGCAAGACCCTGGGGTTTTCTGAATCCTTTACTTGATAAGAGCCGCGATGAAATTGAAAATCTTATGGAAGAAATGGAGAAGGCGTTGCCCCCACACGAGGTCAGGCCATATCTTTATACTTCATTGTATATGCAGAAGCACTTTGACCATTTGCTCACCAAGAACCATCCTAGTGCTCTTGACCCGGAAAAAGTGGATAAGTTTTTTGTAGAGGATATATGTTTGCTGAACAAGGATATGCATTTTTTTGAAGGCGTGGAAGATCATGACCCTTCAGTACTTCATCCTTATCTTGTCCGTTATGTGGTTATGTACTTTGAC
The DNA here is from genome assembly GCA_003646995.1 of Deltaproteobacteria bacterium. Next base: position 9,510 of record QMLZ01000033.1, read on the forward strand.
ACCAGTTGGGATCAAATGCATTTCTGGCAGGACTACGTAGAGGGATTTATTGGAACCCATCGTTTTTACAGAAAGGGTAATTACAGCAGCAAATTTTCGAGTGACGAAAAGAAGGCATGTGAGAAGCTGGGGATTAAAATGGATCAGCTGGGTAAGATGGACAAGGCGGAACTGTCAAGGATTTACAGGCTGAAGGCTAAAGAATCACATCCTGATGCAGGCGGCAGCGGGGAAGCATTCTTAGAAATAAAGGAGGCTTACGAATGCCTTCTAAGAAGAATTCACTGAGCAACGCTAGTTTGTTTTTTTGTCGTTTTTCTTGGGAAAGGGAATCTTAAAGAATTCTATGCCTTCCTCTTTTAGAACCTTCTCTTCTTCTTCTGTGGCCGAACCACGAATGTTTCTCGGCTCTGTAACCCCATAATGCATCTTGAGTGCCTCTGCAGCAAACTTGGGACCTACGTCCTCGAAATTTTCCTGCACGTATTTTACAACCTCTTGCGCCAACCGTTTGTAATCAATTTGGTTGGCCGACTCTTCTTCAGTCGGAGGCTGGGCTTGCCCTCTTTTTTTAAGGGCAACAGGAGACAAAACCCTCCTTACGTTGGTATCCCCACAGATGGGGCAACTTACAAGCCCCTGGGAGTTTTGCTTTTCAAAGGCTTCGATGCTGTCAAACCATCCCTCAAAACAATGGCCTTGTGCGCATTCAAGATCAAATACAATCATCAGAGAAAATCTTGCTCCTTATTTTTCTGCATACAATACTGCCAGGATGCGGGTAGTCTCAGAACCATGGCATTTCACCAGGTGTGGAACGGTTGAGTCATAATAAATAGCATCACCTGCTTCTAGGATATGAACCTCATCCTTTAACCTGACCTCCATTTTCCCTTCAAGCACATAAATGAATTCCTGCCCGTCATGGGAGGAGCGTTCCTCCTCGGTAGCTGAAGGGACCAATGTGACCAGGAAGGGTTCCATATGCCTGTCTTTTTTATGGGGGGCAAGTGATTCGTATTCGTATCCGTAATATTTGCCTTTTTTTGAATCGAAACGGGAAACCAGTTTACGGTCCTGCCGCCTGACAATTGTGTACGGCCGATTTTCCTCTCCAGAAATGAAGTATCCCATCTTCATTTCAAGGGCCTTGGCCAGCTTGATGATTACCCCTAGCGGTGGCGCTACTTCTCCTTCTTCCACCTTTTTCAAATAGGAGGGATCAATATCAGTGCGCTGGGAGACATCTTCTAGAGTGAGGCCCTTGTTTTCACGCACTTGCCGGACCCGTTCTCCCACCCTGATTTCATCGGCTCCTTCTTCACCTTGTACACCGAAGCTTTCAAGGAAAGCATCTTCCTCCTTCTTTCTCTCAAACTGACTGCTGATATCACTCAGGAAATCCTGGTAAGGATCCCTTTCCTTGTGTTCGTGTTTTTCCGTCATGCGTTACTCCACTTAAAAGAATTCAATACACTGGCTATATTTTAATGAAACAGGTTGCTTGCTACAAGCTGGGCCGTAAATCCTTGTTAGCTTTCCAGAACAAAGATCACCTCCATTCTCACCCGATATTCTTTGATCTCCCCATCTTCCACTGAAACCCTTTGCTCCAAGATCCTTAGTCCGGTAATGTTGCGAAGGGTGCGGTTGGCTCGCCTGAACCCAGCCTTGATAGCTTCTTCAAAGCTAATCGGCGATCCCGCAATGATCTCCGAAACCCTTGCGATTCGCTCCATCACGTGCCTCCCCAAAAATATTTGTTTTGTGGCAATTCACCCAATTTCTTGACAGAGTCAACGGGCCCTCTTATGATCAGCTAATCAGGCTAAGAGGCTAAACGATAACCAATGAAAAATCAACGAATTTTTAGCTGTCCCGGGCCTGGATTTTCAAGGGATGGCGGGAGAGTGAACGGTCATGAAAGAAAAACAATATGTGGTTGATGAGCTTACACTGAGAGATACCTGGAGAATGTTTCATATAATGGCGGAGTTTGTGGAGGGCTTCGAGGTGATGCCTGAAGTTTATCCTGCTGTGACCATATTCGGGTCCGCAAGGACCGGGCGCCGGACAAAACTGTATAAGACTACCGAACGAATTGCAGGAATGCTGGTGGAAAACGGTTTCAATGTAATTTCCGGGGGAGGGCCCGGGATAATGGAGGCCGCCAACAAGGGTGCCGCTGAAGCAGGGGGAAAATCCGTGGGGCTGCACATTGAATTGCCAAAAGAACAAAAACCCAACCAATATGCAAACATACGTCTTGCATTTAAATATTTTTTTATAAGAAAGGTTATGTTCATTAAATATGCTGTTGCCTACGTTATTATGCCGGGAGGGTTTGGGACGTTAGATGAGCTATTTGAGGCGTTAACCCTTATACAGACAGAGCGAATTCGTTCCTTCCCGGTCATATTATTTGACTCGGGTTTTTGGTCAGGAATGATTAAGTGGCTTAATAAGACTTTGCTCAGAAAAGGCACGATTTCAGAGCCTGATCTCAATATCTTCCAATTGGCTGACGAGCCTGAAGAAGTTATAGAAATAATAACCAAGACGGTGGTAGTTTGAAAGAGGGCTCACCAAACCTTGATAAGTATACATCATTCCTGGAACGTCACTCTGTTCATTTATCCCCTTCTCAATGTCGTTTAATAACCCGCTTTTTGGATGAACTGCTGGAATGGAATAAGACTTTTAATTTGACCGGCTTGGGGGACCGGGACCTGCTAATAAGGCACCTTGTGTTGGATTCCTTGATATGTGCGGCAAACCTGCCCACAACGGGACGGTTGCTGGATGTAGGCTCAGGAGCAGGATTTCCATCGGTATTGGTAAAAATATATTCTGCTGGGCTTGAAGTGAATCTCTTAGAGCCAAATAGGAGAAAGGTGAGCTTCCTCAAAAACATAAAGAGGGTTCTCTGCCTCCGGGGATTTTATGTTCTAAGGCAAAGGCTCGAGGAACATTATCCGCTTAATCAATCTGCCTATGACGCCCTAACGGTCAGAGGTGTCAAACCCGCAGTGGAACTTGTTGGGCTGGTTAGCCCCTTTCTCAAGGACAGAGGAGTAGTTGCATTGTTTTTGGGCAGGGAGGCCGACCACATGGATGTTCTTCGAGATAGCGCAACAAAAGCTGGCCTGAGACTGCGGCAAAAAATATGGTATTCGCTACCGGGTCTACAGGCCAGAAGATGTTTAGTCCTTTTCCAAAGAATGGGGAAAGACGCCCTTACTTCCTCAGCGCCCGCATGATGGTTGCTAGCTGCAGATCGATATATCTGTCCAGGGTGAATCTCTTCTTAAAGTGCCACCTCTTTAACACCCACATGTGGGCCATCATGATGATGTTGTAAGCCATAAGGTCGACATCTACTTCCTGAAAAATCCCCAGGTTTATTCCTTCCTGGATAATATCTCCAAATATCGTGCTAACTTCTACCTCGAGCTGCATGATTTTGGTCTTAGATGCCTTGTCGAGGGAACTGGACTTTTGATAGATCAGCAGGGCCTTTTCTCTTTGCTGGTCAACCACGCGGAAATAGAGGACCAATGCAATGGCCAATTTCTCTTCCGGGTCATCTATGCCCTTGATCTGGCTTACGAGGCTGTCGCGGAAGATGTTTAAAACATCTTCCATTATCATTCTCATAATTTCAGATTTGTTCTTCACATATTGGTATGCCACAGGAAGGGCTACCCCCGCCTCTTCCGCGATTTCTTCTATGGCGGTTGCCCTGAAACCCTTCTTGGCATACAAGGCGCTAGCAGCATCTATGATCCGCCGTCTTACCTTATCCTTGGAAGTGATCTGGTCGAGAACCGTTAGCCTGCTTTTTACATTCTCCATTTCAGTCCCTCTTTTTTAAGCCAATGGAATGAAATAAACCCGGGGGAAACATCGAAGTTTATTCTTTTAAGTATTTAAAAGATACGTTGACCCTTGCCCTATAGGATGTAACTTTGCCGTTGTCAATTGTCATGTCCAGTCTTGTTATCTCTGCGACACGGAGATCCTTTAGGCTTTCTGAGGCCGTTTCAATGGCCGTCTTGGCCGCATCTTCCCATGATGTATCACTGGTGCCAACTAGCTCGATAATCTTGTAGGTGCTTCCCATGGAACTTCCTCCTTTATGGTTGATATGTTGTTACCTGAGTACTACCGCCCCTTGAAAAAATTTTCTCACCTCCCCTCTTCCTAAAACACTGATATCAAAATAACCATGCGAGTTATTGAAGACTTATGCTCATTTGTTTTGACCCATCCAGATACCAATTGGTGCAAATCCATGGGAAGCCTGAAGCCGGATTATCGGCGAGCCAAATTGGTGGGGGTTTCCCCTGCATGATATTTCCATCCACTAGATTCGCGGCATTTGAGGGCCCCGATGAGGCAATTCCAGAAAAATCAATCTTTTTCCGATTATATTTCGCTAAGCAGTAAAGTCAAGAAGTACTTGATAAGGTCCGTAGCATACCCCCTGTAAACCGATCAATTTCACCGTAGACGTACTTTTCCGTTCAGCTCACTGAAAAATAAAGAAAATGAAAGGAGGGATAATTCGCTGTTTAAATATAACAGGCTTAGTTCTTACATCAGTTATCTTCCATCCACTAATCTTCATTTAATCGCACATATTCTCTTGACTCTCACGCATTCATTACTTATTATAGCGCCCGAAGGACAATATGATTAACCATAAACTAAAGGAGTGCGTATGGCTACTGTTAAACAAATTCAGTACAGGTTGCAGCTGGCTAAGAAAACATTAACTAAGCTGAACAAAGAGGTTAAAGCTACTACCAGTAAAATTAAAAAATTAGAATCTCAGCTTAAAAAAGCAAAAGCGGCCGAGAAGGCGGCAAAGGCCAAGAAGTCAAAGGCGAAAAAGCCCGCCAAGAAGGCCCCTGCCAAGAGAGCTGCGAGAAAGAAATAATCTTTTAGCTCTCGGCGGTAGCCATTATCTATGATCAGGAATAGGGGGGTGCGTGATCTAGACGCACTCCCCAAGAGTGGAGTTGTTTTTCCATATTTTCCCTATGCGTGCCGGGCCAGTAACAGCGCCCGCAAGTGGGGCATTGGCTTATCAGGTCACCACTCTCATATTTGACATAGTCTGGCACGCAATAAGGAAGGATGTCTTTGCCAGGCCTGACAAGCAGGGTGTTACATCTTATACACCTGCTGAAAGGTTTGGCTGAAGGCGAGAAAAGACCTCGGGCGTTTAACTCATTGATTTGCTCTCCCACACGGTCTGAGAAGAGTAATACGGCAGCCGGTACCATGGCCACCAGCTGTCTTTTTCTTGTGATCAAGATACGGTCGGCCTTTACAAGCCGTTCGATCTGGCCGGGACTATAGCGTGATTGGTAGTGCGTATCGTAACCCATTATACGCAGCCACTTGGCCAGTTTCCCGAGCATGGAATCTGCTAGGAATTTTCTTTCCCTCATTTTTGTATCTACCATGCCCACCATCCTGACACGAGATACATAGTATCCCCGGCATAACAAAAATTTCAAGGAATTCCGTAAATAGAGGCACCCTTTCGTCCAAAAAAACGCGTTGACTGATTTCCAGAAATTAATGTAGAGGTAAGGGAACACGGTGGCTTACACAAATCTTTCATCACACATTTTCATGTTATGGACAAGATCCTCATAGAAGGCGGGTATCCTTTGAGCGGGGAGGTAAAAGTGAGCGGCGCCAAGAATGCTGCTTTGCCTATCCTTGCCGCATGTCTATTAACCCAAGGCAATAGCGTCATCCACAACGTGCCTTCATTGAGGGATATTGACACCATCAAACGTATCATGACCCTTTTGGGCGTGGAGTTCGGGCAACAAGGACACACATTGGCTGTAAATACGGAAAACGTGCAGCATCACGTAGCACCATACGAGTTGGTGAAAACCATGAGGGCCTCAATTTTGCTTTTGGGGCCCCTTGTAGCAAAACTTGGTAAGGCTAAAATCTCTTTGCCCGGCGGCTGCGCAATAGGTGCGCGGCCCATAAATCTTCATCTCAAGGCCCTCGCCTCAATGGGGGCTGACATGTATTTGGACAGGGGTTACATTAATGCCAAGGCCAGGAGGCTTAAGGGCATAGAAATATTCCTGGATGTTCCCACTGTTACGGGCACGGAGAACATTATGATGGCAGCCACTCTGGCTGAGGGGACAACGGTTATCAAGAATGCAGCCAAAGAGCCCGAGGTCCAAGACCTCGCCTATTTTTTGCGATCAATGGGAGCCAGCATAACAGGTGAGGGGACTGATACCATTGTTGTGGAAGGGGTCAAGGAACTCCGGCCCTCCGAGCACAATGTCATACCGGATCGAATCGAAGCAGGCACATTTCTAATAGCAGCTGCTATGTGCGCAGGAGACGTTCTGATTAAGAACTGCAAGCCTGAGCACCTCACGGCAGTAATCGAGAAGGTTGAGTCTGCGGGGGCCACAGTGGGTGTTCACCTGGACTACATCACGGTACAAGGGCCGGAGAAAATCGATAGTGTCGACATCAAGACCATGCCTTATCCTGGTTTCCCCACTGACTTACAAGCCCAATTCATGGCCTTTATGTGTATAGCAGATGGGTGGAGTATGATCAGGGAGACCATCTTCGAAAACAGATTCATACACGTTAGCGAGCTTCGCAGACTGGGGGCACAGATCGAAATAAACGGTGCTCAGGCGCTGGTGAGAGGGCAAAAACAATTACTCGCAGCGCCTGTAATGGCCACCGATCTAAGGGCTAGCGCCTGTCTGATTTTGGCTGGTCTAGTGGCGAGGGGGGGGCTCACCGAGGTTCACCGGATATACCACTTGGACAGGGGTTACGAGGCCTTGGAACAGAAGTTCCAAAAGCTGGGGGCAAAGATATGGAGGGAAAAGTCTTAGAATGAGGCGGCGCCCTTTGGTGCTCATCCTGCTCTCCCTAGTGGCAGGGATAGTCCTCTCCACTTACCAAATTCACAAACTTTTGGCTATCGCGATTTTCCTAACAGGCCTTGTCCTCCTGTGTGCAGCATATCCTTGTAAGCCCTTTTCTTTATTTGAGACTCTGGGAGTGATTCTTACATTCCTAGGCACTGGAGTCTTAATTTCTACCCACCCCGGCCCTGATCCATTGCTCGAGAGTATCATAAGGGCGAATAAGAGAGAGAGTTTTCAGGGGACCGTTTTAAGCCCGGTTGCTATAGCAGAAGGAGTGGGACGGTTCGACGCGCTGATCGTAAGGGCTTACATCAGCGGGAGACCTAGGGAGGTGAATTGGAAAGCCAGGGTCACTGTTTACAACCATGTACCAACATTACTTCCGGGTCAGATGATCCTTTTTCCGGCAGTGCCTCGGCCATTTCGAAATTTCCAAAACCCGGGGGGTTTCGACTACAAGGCCGATATGTTTCACAAAGGTTTTTCATTTTCTGCGCCTGTTTCAGATGGAAGAAAAATCGTCCGCCTTGGCAAAGGACACTTGCCATTCCCCCGCAATGCTGTTGAGCTCCTGCGAAAACCCATCAGGGCCTTTTTGGCTTCCTCTTTGTCAGGACCTGAGCTTGCTATTTATTCGGCAATGGTTTTGGGGGAACGCAATCTCATAACCGCGCAACTAAGAGAAAAGTTTTCCCGCACAGGGGTTAGCCACGTACTGGCAGTGTCGGGACTCCACATCGGACTTGTGGCATGGCTGGCCTTTTTTGTTTTCAAGGGGCTTTTGACCTGTTCCTATTCCTTAAACCTCAGGTTCGATACCAGGAAGATAAGCGCGTTTCTTGCATGCATTCCGATCCTGGCCTATGTTAGTCTGTCAGGATTTCAGGTCTCAGCAACACGTGCCATGATTATGGCAGTAGCGTTTTTATGGTCCCTTATCCTTGGAAGGGAGAAGGAGATTTGGTCAACCTTGTGTCTGTCGGGGTTAATCATATTATTCATTGAGCCCCATGCCCTTTTCCAAATATCTTTTCAGTTATCGTTCTTAGCGGTTATTGGCCTCATCTGGTTTTGTCCCAGGGTGTTCAATTTGGTTAATCCATTGATTGAGGAGCGCCTTACGGACTTTCCAGTGCCCTTGAAAAGATCGATCCTTTACCTTTTATCCCTCGGCATAATAACAGTCATAGCCACGGTGTTTCTCCTACCCATAACTGTTCACTATTTTCACCGAATTTCACTGGTTAGCTTTCCCACGAATTTTGTGGTAGTTCCGATCCTCGGACTGCTGGTAATACCTGCAGGCCTCATCAGTGCTTTCATGTTTCCGGTGCTGCCGGGTCTTGCCAAACTGATATTATTGATAGGGGCTAAGGGTATAACAGCTATGCTTTGTGTAGTGGAAGCCCTTAGTCGCTTTTCTTTTTCCAGTATTTGGATGATTACACCCAACATGGCCGAAATGTCCCTTGTATATGGGGCGTTTTTTTGCCTTTTCTTTTGGAGGAAGAATAAGTGGGCAAAGGTGGGTCTTGTGGTTATCCTTATGCTTGGTCTGGTAGATACAGGCTATTGGTTTTCAAGGGTCAAGTACAACAAAGAATTGAGGGTATCTTTCATTGACGTGGGCCAAGGAAATTCCGCCCTGGTGGAATTTGCCGGTGGAAGAAAAATGTTAATAGATGGCGGCGGGTTTTTCAGAGAAACCTTTGACGTTGGGAAAATGGTGGTTGCCCCGTTTTTGTGGAGCCAGAAAATTTCAAAGATAAACTACCTAGTCCTCACTCATCCCCAGGCTGACCACATGAATGGACTCAAATTTATAGCAGAGACATTTGATCCGGAGATATTTTTTTTCAATGGGGACCATGTAAATGATAAAGGTTTTGCGCGCCTAATGAAAATACTGGAGAAAAACAAGGTCAAAGTTATCGTGCCCAAGGGCGAGAGTGGGAAGTTAGAGGTTGGGCAAACTGTGGTCAATTTTATGGGACTGGAACCGAGCGAGTTCCGCAAAAGGGCCTGGGCCACAGTTAACAATCTTTCTTTGATTGTGGTCATTTCATACGGGGCCTACAGGCTAATGTTTCCGGGAGACATCGAGAAGGAAGCAGAGAATATATTGGTGAAAAGGCTGGGCTCAAGACTAAGAAGCCAGATACTGTTGGTACCCCATCACGGTTCCAAGACCTCTGCCTCACCTGTATTTGTACACGCCGTTCAACCCGATCTCTGTGTCATATCGTGCAGAGGCAGCACGCGGTTTAAGTTCCCCGATGAGGAGGTTCTGACCCGTCTACGAAAGACAGGGTGCCTGGTTTTAAGGACTGATACGGACGGAATGGTGCGTGTTGTCATCAGGGGCAATAAAGTGGATGTTGGTACCTTCAGATCAGGCTTTCATACCATTTACACATTGACTTCTGCCAGGCATATGGGTAAAAAAACTTTAAGTGGAGGCACTTCTTAGCGGTTGAGAACTTCTGAACTTGCACATTTTTAAAGCACACGGAGTAGGCCCAGGACTAGCCATGGCATACCTGAGTTTGTCATACCAGAACCCTAAAAGA
>QMLZ01000034.1 GCA_003646995.1 Deltaproteobacteria bacterium
CCTTTTCTAACACGTGAGCCAGATGTCCCATCTGATCCTTTCTCCTCCTCCAATTGACACACTATGCTTGGAAGAGACTAATGCAAGAATCAAGCCTCTGCGCAGAATCAATTTAAGCCTTAGAAATCACAATATATTCTTATATCGGCCCAAAACTCCCGCTTCTTGAGAAAATCCGGTGGTGTCAGGTTTTTTGACTATTGTGGGCTGGTGAAAGGGGAAGGGTTTAAAAGAACTTATCTATATAAGCGTCTTTTCCCATTGTTTCATAGGAATGCTCCAAGGGAAAGTCCTTTACCTTTCTCATGAATTCAAAAAGTCGGTGATAATCGAACTGCAGGCCCATCTTTTCGTAATACTCTTGAAGAATCCTTTTGGGCCTAAAATCTTGGTAGGCGCAAGGGATGGAAAGATATGGTATTTTCATCTCGTAAAGGTATTCACTTATGGCTTCCTCGTCCAGGTATACCAGTGGTCTGAACACCGAGTAGCCTTCACGCATTCTCAGTATCGGATAAAAACGCTGTGCGGTTTCCATGGCCCGGTACTTTCTCTGCTCAATGTCGTCACCGTTGACGGTGAATCCGCCGAGTATATGTTCTACAGCATAGCTTACCAAATCACTTAAGCTGTAACAGGCTACTAGGACGAGCCTTTGCCAATCCTTGACTTCTTTCCCTAAAAACTCGGAGAACCTCTTCCTTCGTAGCTGCTGGCAGACTTTGCAGGGATTTTGACTTTGCACAAGAGGCTCGTCAGAACTGGCAACCTCATGCCACACGACCTGTACACCTCTTGTCTCCCAGTAAGAACTGAGTTTTTCTATCTCTTCCTTGGGGTATCGATGTACTGGGTAGGCTCCTCCGTGAGAAGAAAACACAAAGCCGTATTCTGTGGATGCGCGGACCAACAGGTCCATTGCCACAGAGGAATCCTTGCCTCCTGAAAAAAGCAATATTACCTGTTTGTCACCAAGAGTTCTCAATACAGTCTCGTATGCCTCTTTCCACTTGGAGTACACCGAGTTACCCGTCATACTCTATCTCCCAATTCTGGATAAATTTCAGGCCTCTTTTTCAAAAGGTTATGGAAACCGAGCTCTGAGTGAGAGATTTCAGCCTATGTGGATCTACTTGGATACCAAGTCCATTGCCTTCCAATCGCCCAGCCTCACCCCGAAAGCCAAAGCCCACATCTTGCGAAGTTACGTTCTTTTGAAGTATATAGGCGTCATACGATCCATCATAGCAAAGGGCGTCGTTACAGAGGAGACCCAACACTCTACCCGCAGACGAAAGAATCCCCGATTCCCCAATTGTGCATCCTATTTGAAAGAAGAGTCCATTTTTTCGAATAAAGTCTATGATTCTCAATGACCTCCTGAAACCTCCGCTTCTCGATATTTTTACATTAATTATCTTGTAAAGGCCTTCGGCGGCAATTCTTTTCACTTCCCTCAAGGTTGGAGCAGACTCGCAGGCCATAAGGTAAATGCCACAATTCTTCAGTGCTTGGGCGAAGTCTTCAAAGCCTTCCGTATGCCTAGGCATTGGTTCTTCTACTACCTTCACATTGAGGTCACTGAAAAGTGAAAGATGTCTGAAAGCGAGTTCGGTATCCCAAACACCATTAGGATCGACTCTCAGTTCACATTCGTTTCCCAGTACGCATCTGACTATTTCCAAGATTTCTTGATTTTGTTGAAAGTTGTCTGCCATTTTTACTCTAACATGCTTTATGCCGAGCGACTTGATACCGTGACACAGTTCCATCACCCGGTCCCTGCTGCCAAGAGTAACGGTCCCGCTGTAATGAATCTTGGGTGTGAAAAATGTGTGATCAAAGTATTCCAAAGCAGATTTCCCCTGAGCTTGGCCCAGCAAGTCCAATAACGCTGTCTCCAGTGCGCAGATTGCTGCATTATTTTTCTTTCCGGATGGCAATGCATCAACAAAGTCCCATACTTGTTGGATGCTTTGGAAGTTTCGAGGGAATTTCCTATGATGGACAAAGACCTTTATGGCATCCATGACTGTCTGCGGTGTTTCGCCGGTTACGAATTCTACTGGAAGGCCTTCACCGTATCCCTTTAACCCTTTTTCGTTGCATACTAGCTCTGCGATAATAGTGTCGGAAAAGAGTCTATCCAGTTTTGAAATGGAGAATTCGCCTTTGAAAGGGAGCCGCACTAAATATACATTCAGCTTATCTATCTTCACCAGTTCCTCCTAAAAATGTCCGAGCCAATACTGAACGTCTGACAGGAACTAGAAAGGAGAGAAAAAGCCAACAAGAATTGTTTACAGATAGCTAAAGCGCTCGCAGTCTATAGTTCGCAAGTCCCCTAGCCACCTCATTCCACTTATACCATTGCTCTGGATACCTACGTATATATTCCTCAAAAATTTCCCAGGTGGCTGCTGAGACAAGACGGCCTTCAGTATCCGCTGAAACCGGATGGAGGGCCAGGCGGTATCTTTTTCTGTTCTTGTTATTGGACCGGCAGAGCAACCCCAGGCATGTGGGGGCCTTTGTTCTTCGCTGAAGTACAGCAAGGCCTCTGTCAGCCGGAACCACTTCTCCCAAGAAATTTACTGAGCATGTCGGGCTGGGCACCCAGTGATCTATCTCGTCAAACGCAACTACCAATATCCTCCCGTCACCAATGGCTCTCATGAATTCAAGAAAACTCTGCTTCGTCTGTCCAGCATCTATCAGCCATATATCATAATATTCCGCGCGCTTTCGCGCGATTTCTCTCAACCTATCATTCTTGTACACGGTAACAGCGGCCACCCTGTAGCCATGGACAGCAAGGAGCACGGGAATATACTCCGAGGCTCCAAAATGCCCAGTTGCTACTATGCCACCCCTCCCAGCAACCTCCGCCAGGTCCAACCACTTTGTATCACCCAATTCACAATTTTTCATGAGATACTCTGCCATCTCCGCAGGTGATCGAGTGGCTATGACGAGTTTTTCAAGATAGTGCTCAAAGATGCCCCTGTAGGTATTAAAAACCAATGAAAATCTCTGAAGTGGACCTGCTCCGTTTGCTATACGCGTGGTTATGCTGAAGGTGGTTTCCTTGCGCTCCCGGCTTCTCGCCAAGTAGTATAAAAAACCTAATAAATGAATGTAGGTGCGGAATACCGATATGGGCAGAGTTTGAGCCAATGCCAGGCTAACGGGATTCTGAAGAAATTGGCTTAGTTCCTTTTTCCTTTTTTCTTGGGATGCTGGCATGCGGGTACCTCACCAAGGCTGAAAGCTAAAAGAGATATGCGAGAAGGCCAAAAAATTAATACAAATTCATACAAGAATGTCAAGAATTTTTATTTAATTTAACATAATTTATCATAAAACAATATATTGTATTTTATACTGTAACATATAACAATATATTGGGTAATTATTGATTTAAAATGGTGATGAAAAGCTAACGCCTAAGATTTCCTTTCCCTATATCTGCGGCTCTGGTAGATTAACTATAGGTTCTAAGACTAATCCCGGGCCCTGGGATCTCGCCAAATCCGAGGAATTTGTTAATACCAAAAGGGGGAAACATTATGGGCTTATCCCAGAAAGAGCTTCTTATTCTGCAAGAGTTGATCTCATTTAATACAATAAACCCACCCGGCAATGAGGACGAATGTGCATCCTTTATAGCCGACATCTTGGAGGACTGCGGCTATCACGTCATGCGGTTGGAATTCGCCCCCAGGCGGACTTCCCTCCTTGCATCTTTGAAAAGCGATAAACAAGGCCGGCCAGGAGTTTGCTTCTGTGGACACATGGACACAGTGCCTCTCGGAGACACACAATGGCAATGGGATCCCTTCGGAGCCCAAATCGTCGGAGACAAGATTTACGGCCGCGGTGCCTCTGACATGAAGTCCGGGCTCGCAGCCATGATCATGGCGGGGACACGAATAACACAACTGGACCCGCAACCCAATGTGGTTCTTGTATTTACGGCCGGCGAGGAGACCTTCTGCGAAGGTGCAAGATACATTGCAAATAACTTTGAAGTGCTTGGAGATGTGGGTGCATTGATAGTGTGTGAACCCACTTCAAATCGCCCAATGTTGGGGCATAAGGGGGCAATACATCTCAGGGTGAAAACCAGGGGTATCTCTGCGCATGCCTCTATGCCCGAGCTTGGGGACAACGCCATATATAAAGCTGCCGACATAGCACTCAGGCTCAGGGATTTCAAGTTCGGAATGGAAAAGCACCACCTATTGGGAAAGCCTACCATCAATGTAGGCACCATTTCCGGGGGCATCAATATAAATTCTGTACCCGACAGTGCACAGTTGGGAATAGACATAAGAACCATACCGGGCCTTGAACCACAAAAGGTGCTTCGCCTCCTTCAGGAGACGGCTGGAGAAGATACGGAGGTTACTATCATAAACCATGCCTTTCCTGTAGCCACAGACCCTGACCACCCATGGATAAAAGTCGTATTCAACATAGTAGAGCAAGTGACTGGGATTTCACCCAGCATTGAGGCAGTCCCTTATTTTACCGACGCTTCTGCTCTTACCCCTGCGTTGGGCAATCCCCCAACAGTCATCCTGGGACCTGGCGAACCGGAGATGGCACACAAGACGGACGAATACTGTCACATCTCAAAGGTCGAGCATGCAGCAGACATCTATACCAAAATAGCCGAGAAATGGGCCACGGGGCAGGGCTATGATTGAACCCGCAGCAGATCCAATACTTTTTTCATTTGAGGCGCTGGAATCTGCCCTAAGGTGGAAACACCTGTTTCATCAATGGAAGCAAAGGTCAACAGACCTCCCATCAAAACAGAAGCTATCCTGCTTATTTTGCCTAGCTCACCCATACAAAAAGCAATGATGGGCACACCCATCTGTTGTGCCAAGGGTATCAGTTCCAGAACCTTTAAATTGTCTGATGGTTGGCTGGCCTTGGTGACTATTTTTACGACGTCGGCCCCCGTTGACACAAGCTTATGGAACCACTGCTTAAGGTTTGCTCGCGGAGGCGTGGCATTGCGAAAATGTTTGGAGATGATTATCTTGCTCTGCCCACGGCTGGCTAAAAGAGAGGCCTTATACTCAAGTGGCAGTGAATACTCTAGATCAACGTATTCAACCCCCCACGAAATAGCCTCTCTCAAGTATTGTAGCCGAATTTTGTAAGGCGCTCCTCCCAAGCCTCCCTCTTTCTTGGATCTGTATGTCACGATCAAAGGCCTTTGACTCTCTCTGACAAGATCTGGCAGATCAAATTCCCTGAAGGCATCTAACCGCAACTCATAGAGATCTGCATAGGGCCTGGCCTTTGCCATCTTTTGCCTTGCACCCTCATTATTCTTGGCCATGATGGACACACAAAGCATATGAATGCTCCCTGCTTGTTTACGGCCCTAAGCCTCTGCCAGGCCTCCGGCGACTCATCTCAAGTGCTTACAGTAATACACACTGATGGAGCCCAGGCCCTGATCCTTAGCTGCATTCTTTCGTAGCCCTTATTCCATTCCGCCTGATATGGCTCTAGGGCGCAAGGGAAGGCAAATATTCAAGAAAGTACCTGTAAAAAGCCACTATAACAAGCGAATGGGTGATTTCACCATCTTTAATCATCTTGGGAATTTCACTCAGGGGCCTTGTCAAAACCTCGATATCCTCCGCTGTGTCTTGGTGCTGTTTGCCCGCCTTGTGCGCCTGCTTGGCCAGGAACGTGTAGCAAAGATTGTTTTGTATAGCTGGATTTGGATGAACCGCCCCCAGTGATATCATCTCCTCTGCGCTGTATCCGGTTTCTTCAGCCAATTCTCTCCATGCTGCCTCCTCAGGCGTATCCCCTTCATCAACTAGACCTCCAGGAATCTCCACCGTGAGATCCCTGATGCCGTGGCGGTATTGCCTGACCAGAACAACGTTTCCTTCTGGTGTGATGGGAATCACGTTCACCCAGGGATTAGACTCGAGGATATAAAAATCATAGACACTGCCGTTTCTAGGCGACTGGGCCGTATCGGTCCGTATTGAAAACACTCTGTAAGAGGTATCTCGTTTTGAGTGTAATACCTTCCATGTCTTGGGAGCCATAATGACCAGTTCCTTTCCTACTTTAGTTGCTTAAACCACGCCAACTGTGACCATGGACGCAACCGCCCCTGCCACAAGCCTGACATTTACATACCTGTTTAAGAAGAAAAAGGCTAGGTCTATCCTTCTCCTCCCCCGTAGGTATGATTTTGTGTCCCATTATGAGAAGCGCTGTTACTATAATAATCCCGGAGGGTTCCTATACTATCCCAAGTTTGTGCCATATTCGGTCAATCTTTTGCTTCACATCGTTACTCATTCGTATCTCCTCAGGCCAGTCGCGATCAAAACCCTCCTTAGGCCACTTGCGTGTGCAATCCACACCCATCTTGCTGCCATAGAGATGCATCTCGGCGGAGTGGTCTAGCTCATCCATGGGACCGTCGGTAAATGTTATATCTCTTCGGGGGGCCACATTGTTTCCTAGATACCAAAGGGCCTCCGAAACATCCTGCACATTGACCTCCTTATCGAAGACAAAGATCATCTTGGACAACATCATTTGCCCCATACCCCAGAGGGCATGCATCACCTTATTGGCATGTCCAGGATATCGTTTGTCGATGGAAACAAAGACTATGTTATGGAAGCCTCCCTCGATCAACAGATTCATATCCACAACTTCTGGCAATTGCTTCTTAATAATGGGCAAGAAGAGCCTCTCGGTTGCTTTCCCCAAGAATGCGTCTTCCATTGGAGGGCGTCCTACAATGGTGGCATGATATATTGGATTCTTGCGCATGGTAAGGCAAGTAACATGAAAAACGGGAAACTCACCCGCAAGGGAATAGAACCCGGTGTGGTCTCCAAAAGGGCCTTCTACTTTCCTTTCACCGGGTTCCACATAGCCTTCAAGCACATATTGAGCGTTGGCCGGTACATAGACGTCATTTGTGATGCATTTGACGATATCCACTGGCTTCTTCCTCAAGTATCCAGCCAAAAACAATTCATCCATATCTTCAGGTAGTGGTGCAGTGGCTGCATACACGCAAGCGGGGTCTGCTCCTATGGCAACAGAGACTGCAAGTCTTTGTCCTAACTTTTCTGCAACTCTATAATGCTCTGCGCCCCCCTTGTGGGAGTGCCAGTGCATGCCGGTGGTATTGCGGTCAAAGACCTGCATCCTATACATTCCCATATTTCTTTTTCCTGTTTGTGGATGGTGGGTCACTACTAGGGGCAAAGTGATAAAAGGCCCAGCGTCCTGGGGCCAGCAAGTAAGGATGGGAAGCTGGGTTAGGTCCACATCTTCGTGCTGTAGCACTACTTCTTGACAAGGAGCTTTTTTGACTTTCTTGGGAAACATATTTGCAAGGCGTTTCAATTTTGGGATCAGTTTTAGCTTCTCCATCAGCCCTTCAGTCCCCTGTGCCTCCAAAAACTCCATGATATCAGAGGCAAGCTCATCAAGCTCCTGGACTTCGAGTGCAAGTTTGACCCTCTCCATGGAGCCAAACAAATTGATTGCAACAGGATGACCGGAAGGGGAAAGAACGTTTTCAAATAGCAATGCCAGACCGCCGGCCTTTGTCACTCTATCCGTAATTTCTGTTATTTCCAGCCTGGGGCTGATAGGCTCCTGGATCCTTATTAGCTGCCCTTTCTTCTCCAATGCCTTTATAAACTCGTTCAAGTCATTGTATGCCATATCAGTGGTCTCCTCGTCCTTTCACCGCGCTAGCCCAATATCCAAGTGTTCCATTACTCAAATATTTCCTTTTGGGTCTTGACTAGAACAGCGCAAGATATTCGCCTAACTTCTTATCATGACAATAAATACAAATACATAAAAACACACAAGAATCTCAGAAACAAAATTGAAACTGCTAGTCAGATATCTTCTACACGATTTAGAAAACAAAACCTTTGCATCTTTAACCAATTTAAATGGAAAAACCTCGAACCGGTATTTGACTTTAATAAAAACGTCTACAAAATGTTGCTTAAAATCTTCAGGGAAAAACCTCTGTTCTAATCAAAACCGTTAATTTAAACTTCCCGTTTCTGTGCCAGAATATAATAAGTTATTCCGCCTATTAAGAGGTGGGATTTTATTATGGAAAACCCGGCCTCTACCAAGGCATGGCCCATATCCTCGGGGCCAATGAAATCGTGCACTGATTCGGTAAGGTATTTATAGGCATTTTTGTCTCCAGAGATAAGCCCGCCCAGAATGGGAAGTATATGATTGAAATATAACAGATAAAGCTGCCTGCCCGGTCCCTTGGCTGGAAGGGAAAACTCAAGGATAAGCACATGGCCTCCTGGTTTTAAGACCCGCTGGAACTCCTGCAGGGCCTCATCAACATCAGGAACATTTCTGATTCCGTATGCAATCATGACCACGTCCAGGCTATGAGGCTTAATGGGAAGCTTTAAGGCATCTCCTTGGACAGCATGGTATCGTTGCATGCCCTTAGACTTGTTCTTGTATTTTAAGGTGGCCTTTTTGAGCATGGCAGGAGCAAGGTCCACCCCGATTATTATTGCGCCGGGCTGATATTTGAAAAGAGAAAAGGCAAAATCTCCTGTGCCCGTTGCCACATCAAGGACAAAAATGCCATTCTTTTTAGGGAGGCCCCGAACGGCCATCCTTCGCCACCAAATATCAATCCCTGCTGACAGGAAATGGTTAAGAAAGTCATAGGCTGGTGCGATACGGTCAAACATGGACCTTATGCGTGGAGCACTCTTATCTAGAGTTAATTTTCCCATAAGGTGTTTTGCCTCCCTATCCACTCCAGGGCGTTGCTATGCGGTCCACAAATATCCCTAAGAAAAGCAATAGGGATATTGCGCTGTTAACATGGAAAAAGGCCATATTTATTCGAGAAAGATCGTGGGGCCTTACCAACCAGTGTTCAACAAAAAGTAAAATACCAATTAAGGCGACAGTAGCCCAATAAAAGCCTGTCAGCCTAAACGCTTGTCCCAGGCCTAAAAGAGATAGGACCATTACTGCATGCAGCAAAGAGGATACCCAGAATGCCGTCTTTGCATTATACCTGGCAGGGAGGGAATAGAGGCCGGCCTTTTTGTCAAACTCAATATCTTGCAGTGCGTAGAGAATGTCAAAACCTGCAATAAAAGTCATCAATGCTACACTGAGCCAAAGGATCCTGTAATCCCAGATCCCTGTAGCAGCGATCCAACCACCTGCAGGTGCAAGCCCTATGGCAAAACCGAGATAGAAATGTGATAAAGAAGTAAACCGCTTTGTATATGAGTAAAACAGCAGTACACCCAGCACGGGGAATGACAGGGCAAAGCATAGCTTTCCCAACATAAAGCTGCTTAACACAAAGAGGGCAGAGGATATGATAACAAGAACTATCAATGCCCTTGGGCTAATTTGGCCTGTCACAGAGGGCCTGTTGCTGGTTCTTGGGTTCATGCGGTCGTAATGTATGTCTGCCCACCTATTAAAGCCCATGGCGGCAGACCGGGCAAATGTCATGGCACATATGATCCAGATGAGTTTTGTCCAGGAAAACCCCCAGATATGATACCCCAGGACAACGGCGCCAAGCGCGAAAGGTAAGGCAAATATGGTATGGCTTAATTTTATCAACCTGCCATAGGTTTTGATGGCAGCAATAAACCGGCCCTGGTTCATTTGAGCTGTCTCCTTGTCACCAGTATGTTTCCATGGGATCAGAATCTTTTCCATGCTGTTTAAGCCCCAGTTAAAAAGAAGCCCGAGCACAGACAAAATCATAATTCCAAACAATAGCCTATCTGTCTGCATCAGGTCTGCAGAAGAAAGTATCAGAAAGCCAATCCCTGATTCAGCAGCCACCATCTCGGCGGTAACCACCAAGAGCAGAGCTATCCCCATACTTACTTTAAGGCCTGCAAATAGCATGGGGAGTGTGCATGGAAGTATGGCCTTTCTGGCCACGCTGAATCTGGTGGCTCCCATTGATATGGCCGCCCTTATGAGCACAGGATCAACGTCTCTGATCCCTGCCCTCACATTTATTGCAATGGGAAAGAATACACCCAGTGCTATGACCGTTGTCTTGGATGCCTCTCCAATGCCGAGCCACAAAATTAACAGGGGGAGTATAGCGATCTTGGGTATGGGGTATGTTACGGCTAGGAGCGGATTAAGGATGCTGTCGCCCATGGAAGAAAGGCCAAGAATGAAGCCGACAAGTATCCCAGCGCTTGCTCCAATAGCAAAACCCCATCCCACTCGCCACATGCTGGCACCGATGTGGCGGATGATCTCGCCTGTCCTGACCATCTCCCAGCCTGATTTCAGGATGACACTGGGGGCGGGCAAAAACAAAGGAGATACCAGACCAGAACCGGAAATGAGCTCCCATAGGAGAAGACAGCCTGCTATGGAAAGCAGGCTTGCAAATGGATAATTCCGATAATTAACAAAAAAGGCCCTGAATTTGACCTCTTTTTTTTCCACATTGCTGTCTCCGATGCTCATTTTTTCTTTCGTTAACGCCTTTCACCAAGCCTTTACAGGGCCAAATTTATACTACTCGTGCCGCTTCTCATTAGACCCCAGATCTCTTTAAGATATTCCATAAATTCAGGGCTAAGTTTGATTTCTTCTTTCCTGGGTCTGGGTAGATCTATATTTATGATTTTCTCCACCTGAGCAGGCGTTTTTCCAAGCACAACCACTCTGTCTCCAAGAAACACTGCCTCCGGGATGTAATGGGTGATATACATTACGGTCTTTTTCGTCTTTTCAAAGATATTTGCCAGCTCCCATTGCATCATTGCCCTGGTCTCAGCATCCAGGGCTGAAAAGGGCTCATCCATTAGCAAAAGCATAGGGTCCATAGCCAGCGCCCTTGCAATGGCGGCCCTTTGTTTCATTCCGCCTGATATTTGATGGGGATAATTTTTTTCAAATCCACTGAGCCCAACAAGGGATATAAATTCCTGTACGATTTTCTTTCTTTGTGCTTTGTTGATGCGTTTTTCTTCCAGGCCAAATTCCACATTGGCTTCTACTGTGCGCCAGGGGAAAAGCGCGAGCTCTTGAAAGACCACTGCAGTAAGGGACCTGGCATTATCAAATGTACCTTCAAAACTAACTTTCCCACTTGTGGGAGCCACTAACCCGGCGATTATATTTAAGAGTGTGGTTTTACCGCATCCAGAAGGCCCTACCACGCAGACAAACTCACCCTGTTCAATAGTGAAATTAATGTCCCTCAATACCTCGATGCTGCCCGAGCCATTTTGAGTAAAGAACTTGGATAAATTTTCAATTATTACTCGCACCTTTGAGTCCCTTTACGGCCTGTTGCCAGAGGTGGGTATCCACAATGTCTTCGGCGTTGAGTTTTTTCTTAATGAGGCCATTTTTGTAAAACCAGTCCACCTGAGTCTGAATGTCCTTTTTATCCAGCTTGCCCAAGGGATCATTGTAATTGAGGCCTTTTTGTATGAGGGCTGGCTTTCTGTGGGTATATTTGGAAATGAATCCTATAACTTCATCGAAATTCTTGCCCTTGAGTGCCTTACCATTTTCTTTTCGCAGGCAGTTTTCATAATAATAGCTGCATCCCCTGATATAGGCCCTCATAAACGGGATCATCTGATCCTTATTCCCCAAAACCGATTTTTTCGCGAAAATTGCAGCTATCTGGTAAGGAAAATAATCACTTACCCACAGCATAATATGCCCCATTTTTTTTGCTTCCATTACAGTGCAGAAGGGCTGAACCATGAAGGCAGTGGTAATATTGTTAGTTGCCACCGTGTCCATCATATTCTTAACACCCCCAAGAGGCGTTACCTTTATGGAACTAAGTGGCATCCTAGCGCTTTCAAGAAGGCGGCCGATGATATAATGGAATGTAGAGCCTATTTGTGTTACCCCCACCTTGTGACCTTTAAGGTCCCTTAAGTTACGGATACCTCCGTTCCATGCCTTGTTGGATACCATTAGTCCAACAAGTCTGTATCCCGGCCAGATCCTGCCCTTATCCGCAATTATCTTTATGTCCAAACCACCAATCATTGCGTTATAAAGCCCTGCAGTAAGGCCAGTGGCGCCTATATGAATGTCTCCAGAGGCCGAAGCAACGGCTATGGGCTGTGCTGAAGAGAAAAACACAAAATCCACATTTGCGCCTTCCTGTTTAAAATATCCTTTTTCTTTTGCAATAAAAAGAGGGGCCGAAGAGGTTAACCTTAGCAAGCCTACTTTGAGAGGTTTCTTGGCTCTTGGAGAGGAGGGAAATATGAGAATTAACAGCATAGAAAAAAGAACCATTTGAGCAAATTTTTTCATCGAATACCTCCCTGATGGTGTTATTTTCACAAAAACCCTTGCACATGATATATTACAGCGGTATATTATTGACCGATCGGTCATAATAGTCAACAAATAACATTCAATAATATAAGGAACATCATAATGACCAATTGGTCAATTTTCACTAAAGAGATCAGGATTTCAAGCAAACTCATTAATGATCCTGAACTCATTGCCATAAAGGAAAAAATTGAGCACGGAAAAAGGCTGGACAAGGCTGACGGACTTGCCTGCCTGAAAACACATGATCTTCTGGGGCTTGGCCAGCTGGCCAATGCCATAAGACATGCCCATTACGGAAAACAAACATCCTATATCGTGAACCATCACATAAATTATACCAATGTGTGCTCTAATGCATGTAGGTTCTGTGCCTTTTACAGGGCACCGGGTGCAGATGGTGCCTACACCCTGAAAATAGAGGATATTCTAAAGTCGATCCGTTCGGCTTCGCTGGCGGGACTTCAGGAGGTTCACGTGGTGGGAGGCTGTAATCCCGAGCTGGACCTGAGTTATTATTTGGATATGTTTAAAACTATCGGGTCCTGGAATGGCCAGGTAAAGATCAAGGCCCTTACCGCTGTTGAGGTTGACCAGATCGCCAAAAAGCAATCCATGAGTTCACTGGAAGTACTTGAGACATTGAGGAATGCCGGACTTGCTGCGATGCCTGGAGGGGGGGCAGAGGTGTTTTCTGCCAGACTCCACAAGATCCTTTTCCCTAAGAAAGCAGATGCTGAGACCTGGCTCAGGATTCACGGGGAAGCACATTCCCTGGGCATAAAAACCAATGCCACCATGCTCATAGGTCACCTTGAGACCCTGGAAGAGAGAGTGGAACATTTTACCAGGCTGAGGGAGCAGCAGGACAGGAGCGGCGGTTTTCAGGCATTTATCTTGCTTCCTTTTCATCCCTCGAACACGCCCTTGGATTACCTGAGAGGTCCATCTGGGCCTGACATACTCAAGACCCTGGCCACTGCCAGATTGATGCTTGATAACATTCCTCATATGAAAGCCTACTGGGTTATGCTGGGGACCAAGCTGGCAGAGATTGCCCTCCATTACGGAGCAGATGATTTTGAAGGCACCATTGTTAACGAGCACATAGCCCATGAGGCAGGGGCAAGGACGGCCAAGGGCTTGACCGAGGATGAGCTGGTTTCCTTGATCAAGGAAGCAGGGTTTGTGCCGGTGAAGAGAGATACGTTTCATAATGTTGTTGGATAGGAGCAAGGAGGCAGGAGTAAGAAGTCAGAAGTCGGTTGTAGAGGGCATGATGAATTAAATGATGGGATAGTAGAGTAAGTGGGAGTTAAATTTTTATAGTTGTTTTTAGAGAATTATTTCCGCCTAAAATCAATTTCAAAGTCGACGCAGGGGAACGGGATGTTCCCCCCGCCTGCGCCGACGCTTCGGCGGGCAGGGAAGCGGCGTGTTTTGGCCCCATAGCCAGCCTGCCTGGTGCAGACAGGGAGGGAATATGCCGTTTCCCTGGGTTAACACATTACAGTTAACAACCTTTTTTCAAAACACCAAATTCGCAGTCTCTAATTTATTGATACTGCAGGATGCATTTTAAAACCATAATTACCTTGGACATCAGTGTTGGAGAATATGAATCTAGTAGATCAGACGGTGAGAAAGCTTGAAAACGGGGAACCCATAGGGCTTGATGAGGCCAGGGCCCTGTATGGGAACATGGATCTTTTGACCCTTGGGCAATTAGCCCATATGGTAAGAGCCCGCCTCAACGGAGCCTCTCAAGTGACCTTTGCCATAGACAGGAACATCAATTACACAAACATCTGTGTTTCAGGTTGCAGGTTCTGCGCGTTTTTTAGAAACAGGGATCATGAACAGGCCTATGTGATTGATGATAAGACTCTAGAAAAAAAGGTCATTGAGACTAGGGAGCTAGGAGGAACCCATATCCTTTTCCAGGGAGGACTGAATCCAGACCTGGACCTTGACTGGCATAAGGAAAAGATATCCATGATAAGGGCACTGGGCCTTAATGTGCACGGATACTCCCCACCTGAGATAATATTCTTTTCAAACTCGTGGAACATGACAGTGACAGAGGTGCTTGAGGAGCTAATAAAGGCCGGCCTGTCCTCAATCCCGGGTGGCGGAGCTGAGATACTAAGTGACAGAGCTAGGCAGATTGTCTCACCCAGAAAGGCAACTACAATGCAATGGCTGCACGTGATGGAGGTTGCTCACAAACTTGGCCTGAAGACAACAGCCACTATGATGTTCGGCCACGTGGAAACGGTCGAGGAACGGCTCGAACATCTGTTTCTCATAAGGGAACTGCAGGATAAAACAGGTGGATTCACCTCCTTTATACCATGGACTTACCAAATGGGGGAACAGACTATACAGGTGCCCAAGACAGGCACTAATTCCTATTTGCGAATACTGGCCATATCCAGGATTGTGCTTAACAATGTTCCCCATATTCAGGCATCCTGGGTCACCCAAGGGCCACATGTGGCTCAGGTGGCCCTTCACTTTGGGGCGGATGATTTTGGGTCCAGCATGATTGAAGAGAACGTTGTGAGTGCCGCGGGCACAAGCTATCTCTTGCCTCCTGAAGAGATCATTGCCCTGGCAAAGGAGGCAGGGTTTAAGGCGCACCAGCGGGACAACGTGTATAATAAGGCTGCCCGCGAGCAGGAGATTCCCTAGATGAGCGAGGTCTTTCACAAAGCAGGATGGGTAATGATGAGTCCCTTGGTCTGGCTAAGGCGTGGGGTGGTGGGCATAAAAAAGGGACTCATAACATACGTGGGACCCTACAAGGCCTCCCAACACAAAAAGGTGTGGGACCATGGCCCTGGGGTGATAATGCCCGCGCTCGTTAATGCTCATACTCACCTTGGGCTTTGTATGCTCAAGGGCAAGATTGACACGGGCAGAGGATTCCTAGAATGGGTAAAAGATCTTGTTTTCAAGAGGGGGTTATTTTCTCGCAGCGAGACTGAAGAAGCCCTGAGAAAAGGTGTTAAAGAGACACTGGATACAGGCACAGGTCTCGTGGCAGAAGTGGGGGATTTGGAACCGTCCAGGTCCGTATTGGAAGCATCTGCCTTAGATACCATTTTATTTCAGGAGGTGTTAGGCCATAATCCTGAGCCCAATTTCATTTTGGCACAGAAAGGAAAAATTACTTTGAGCCTTGCCGGCCATGCCCTACACACCACTTCGCCTCAAACTCTGATGGCATTGAAGGAGCTTACCAGGAAAGCGCAAAGACCTTTCAGTATCCATCTGGCCGAATCGTTCTTAGAAACAGAATTCCTGTTAACTGGTAAGGGCGAGTGGGCAGAGTTGTTAGAAGCTCGGGGGATTGATTTTTCTTTGCTGGGGCCCTTTGGTCAAAGACCAATTGATAGGGCTTTGAGCCTGGACTTGTTGGACAGCAGAACAATTGCGGTTCACTTGCTGGACGTTACTGAAAAAGACGTGGAAATTCTGGCAAAAACCCGGACAAAAGTGGTGATATGTCCCAGATCTAATTTGGCCCTGCACGGCAAACTTCCTGATATTCATCTTTTCCTGAAATACGGCATAGAGCCGGCCATTGGCACTGATTCCCTTGCAAGCTGCCCAACCCTTAATATGTTCAACGAGATGGCCTTTGTGGCCAAAAATTTTCCTAATATATCACCTCAATTGATATTTAATATGGCCACGAGAAATGGAGCTATAGCTCTGGGAAGGAATGATATGGGGACAATGGCCAAAGGAAATCTGGCAAAGCTTATTTATGTTCATGTGGAAGAAAACAAATCAGAGGATGTAATGAGGCGTATTCTGGCAGGTGAAAACATGAACATAAAAAGGGTGGACGCTGAGTTCAGCCCCACTCAATAAGCAAAGATTGGTTTCTCAGGCCTATCCATGATTCCTATATTACTGGCTTTGGCAAATAATGCTTCGACCGCGCTCTTGCCTCTATCCCCAAGCTCTAAGGAAAACTCATTCACGTAAAGGGCGATGTGCTTATTTACCACATCTAATGACATTTCCTGAGCATGGGACAGGATATATGGCATAATCTTGTCTGTGTTTTCCTGAGCAAATAGGAGGGATTTCCTGATGGCAAGACCAACCTCTCTTGCAGGCCTTGTCCCAAGCTCCCGCTTTATTGCAATACCTCCAAGAGGGATGGGGTGGCCGGTCTGGTCCTCCCACCACTGCCCAAGATCCAATAATATTTCCAAGCCGTATTGTTTGTACGTAAAGCGACCTTCATGGATAACCAGCCCAAATTCAACATCTCCCCTGGCCACCGCTGGCATAATCTCTGAAAAAATCATTTCAACCGTATTCAGGTCTTTCCCTGAAAACAACTGGAGAAGAAGGCGTGCCGTTGTATATGTCCCGGGTGTTGCAACTTTGGATGAGCTTAGGTCCTTAATATCTGTTCCTTTCCTTGCCACAATAACGGGCCCGCACCCACGGCCAAGGGCAGCGCCAGACGGAAGTAATGCATATGTGTCTAGCACATGGCCGAGAGCACAAAAGCTCAATTTGGTGACGTCCAGCAATCCTCTAATTGACCATTGATTTAAGGTTTCCACGTCTTCCAAAGTAATCTCTGCTTTAAAAGGGCATTTGACCAAACCGTTTGCCAATGCGCCCATTATGAACGTATCATTCGGGCAAGGGGAATATCCTATTTTGAGAACATTCTGTGTCATGCTGACCTAAAACTTCCGGTTAATATATTCCAGAATAACAAGCTGAACATTTTTTGCAGCCAACTCCATATTCCAATTGGCCTTGTTTCTATCACCTGCCACATTGCTTACACCTCTAATTTGGGCCACAGGGAGGCCAAATGCCCTGCCTGCAAAGGCCAAGGCAAAGCCTTCCATGTCTTCTGCCACCGGTGAGAATTTGTTCTGCCTGGCCTCCACGTGCTCAGAATGTGCAGATACACCCATTACAGTAAGCATTTTGCCACTGGACGTCTTGGATACCTTGGTGGCCAGGTCAAAAAGTTCCGAGCTCAGCTTGAAATCAAAATCTAAAGCCTGATCAAAACCCTCGAGCCCTAACACAGAGGCATCCCCAACACCCGTGCCAATGCATACTCCAGCTTCTGACAGGATTTGTTCCCGTGGAACTACCAGGTCTCCAATATTAATGCCAGATTGGGGGTATGAACCACATATTCCCACCATTATCACCTGTGAAGGGTTAAAGAGTGAACATATGATCCCCAGGCTAGTGGAGCAAGAGCATAGGCCAATACCTGTAACGGCAAGGCATAAATTGGAAGTGCGGGTTTTATATATGGTGCAAGGACCCAGAGTAATGTCCAATATGGCACCAAGTTCGACTTTGAGATAATCAATTTCCTCATGGGTTGCTGATATTATCCACAATTCCAATTCATCAAGCTCCTTCCATACCCTGCCTCAACATCTTTACAACTGCCTTTGCCCATGACCCCACCTGATTTTCATCGGCCTTAAAGATACCCAGTCCCGCATCCAGGTATTCTACACCATAGGCCTGAAGGAACCTTTCAAGCACAGAGTCCAATACAAAGGCAGCCTTTGACACATCAAGTTTCTTGCTTAATTCCCCCCGGTTTTTAGCGTTTTCCATCAGGCCTGTAAGATATTTAACAGAGTAACGCCGTATGGATTTTATGGCGGTGCGTCTGGATTTTGGCCCCTGGTCAAAGTGTATCCTCAGGTAAAGCCTAAAGACTCGAGGATTTTGCTTTATAAATTTGACACCTGCAAGTAGAGATTTCTCAATTTGAGTGAAGAAATCGTCCTCCTTTGTTTCTTCCATTACCTGGGTCAGATAATCTTTCACCATTTCCAAGCAATGTTGAAATACATATAAGAACAAACTTTCTTTGTCTGAAAAGTAGGTAAAGATGGAAGCCTTTGAAATACCAACTTTCTTAGCAATATTATTTATGGATGTTCCATGATAGCCGTTGTTAGCAAATTCGGTGAGGGCTGCAGAGATAATTCTTTTCTGTTTTCTCTTATCGATTTGATTAAAAGTGGAAAG
>QMLZ01000035.1 GCA_003646995.1 Deltaproteobacteria bacterium
GGTGCCTGATTTTAAGGACTGATACGGACGGAATGGTGCGTGTTGTCATCAGGGGCAATAAAGTGGATATTGGTACCTTCAGATCAGGCTTTCATACCATTTACACATTGACTTCAGCCGGGCATATGGGTAAAAAAACTTTAAGTGGAGGCACTTCTTAGCGGTTGAGAACCTCCGAACTTGCACATTTTTAAAGCACACGGAGTAGGTCCAGGGCTAGCCATGGCATACTTGAGTTTGTCATACCAGAACCCTAAAAGAGCATACTTTTATTTTAGTGGGTTCCTGTACCCATGGCCTGGGAGGAGGTGATTCACCTCAATCGGCATCAAGGGCCATGGGCACTATAAAGCCCATGGCCCTTTTCTTTTTTGGATCATTTTCAAGTGTGAACTAGAGAGGAGATAACAGGATGTCGCCCCGATGGCAAAGGATATATGAACAAAAAAGGTCTTCAGTAGAAAGTGCTTTGAGCCGGGTTAGGCGTGGGGCAAAAGTATTTATTGGCACTGCCTGCGGCGAACCGCAATACTTGGTTAAGGGTCTTATCGAAAGGGCTGACACGCTACATGATGTACAGCTTCTTCACTTTGTTACGCTGGGCGATGCACCCTATATTGACAAACGCTTTGATACCAGATTCCGGCATAATGCTTTTTTTGTCGGTCCCAACACCAGAGATGCTATCAACCAGGCAAGGGCGGATTATACGCCGGTTTTCATATCTGAAATACCTGGGCTGTTCCGACGTAGGACTATTGAGCTTGATGTGGCCCTCATTCAGACGTCTCCCCCGGACGAGCACGGTTTTGTTAGCCTTGGAATATCTGTTGACATTGTTAAAGCTGCGGTGGAAAGCGCAAACATAGTAATCGCACAGGTAAACAAATACATGCCTCGAACAATGGGGGAAAGCTTTGTTCCTTTAGACGACATAGACGTCGTAGTTGAGTATGATGAGCCCATAATTGAATTTCGTTACCCCGAGGCCGACGAAATCGGCCATAAAATAGCAAGCAACGTGGCAAAGTTGATTCATGATGGAGACACCCTTCACATAGGTTATGGCCATATTCCCTATGCTGTCCTGTCCCATATATCCGACAAACATAATCTGGGGTTGCACACTGAAGTAATATCTGACGGATTCATTGAACTAATCGAGAACGGCACAATAACTGGCGCCCGCAAGACCCTGCACAAGGGAAGGGTGGTGAGCAGCTTCTGTATCGGAACAAGAAAGATATACGAGTATGTTCACAATAACCCCATGGTCCTTTTTTACCCGGCCGAGCATGTGTATAATCCTCTGGTGATAGCGCAGAATGAGCGCATGGTTTCTATTGGAAGTGCCTTGGAAGTTGACCTGAGCGGACAGATATGCTCTGAGTCAAAGGGCTTTCACTTTTATAGCGGAATAGGAGGGAGGCTGGATTTTATAAGGGGGGCGGCAATGTCCAAGGGGGGTAAATCAATAATTGCATTGCCTTCCACAACAAGGGACGGGAAAAGATCCAGAATTAGAGCACATCTAGAGGAGGGGGCAGGTGTAGTGGCCACTAGAGGAGATGTGCAGTACGTGGTGACTGAGTACGGCATAGCCTATCTACATGGAAAGTCCATTAGGGAGAGGGCGATGGCGCTCATAAACATAGCCCACCCAAGGTTTCGGAAGCATCTGCTTGATGAGGCTAAAAAACACGCATATGTGTACCCGGACCAGATCTTTATCCATACTGAATACCACGCTTATCCAGAGCAAGAGGAATCCCACGAAGTTTTGAGAGATGGTACCTCCGTCACCATCCGCCCCATAAAACCCACAGACGAGCCGCTTCTCCAGGATTTCTTTTACTCACATTCTGATGAGACTGTCTACAGGCGGTATTTCAGATCAGTAAGATCAATGCCCCACTCCAAGGCCCAGGCCCTGGTTAACCTGGATTACAGGGATAATATGGCGTTCGTTGCCACAATCGGCGAAATCGGATTTGAAAAGATAATAGGGGTTGCAAGGTATTCCAAGGAAAAGGATCATCCAGGGATGGTAGAAGTAGCCTACACCATTCGCGAGGACTACCAACGCCTGGGCTTGGGCTCTATCTTGCAGGAGAAGCTTGAGCAATATGCCAAGAAGATGGGCTTCAAAGGGGTGGCTGGGTATCTGTTCGAGGACAATGTCGGGATGCTCAGAACCTTTGCTAAAAAAGGCAGGTACAAAGGGGACATTGTAGGCGACGGCGTGATACGGGTATGGAGAGTGTTTGACGATGAGAAAGACCGGGATTGAAAGTTTATTTGCTCCTTCAAAAAATCCCCTATTTTTCAGTGCATTGTTTGCCGATAAAAGATATGAATAGTGTCTCATAATGGCGGATAAAGGGTAAGAAATGAGCTCAATTTCATCCATGAAGTTTGATCACTTGATTGGGAAGCAAGTTGGGACCTCAGTCATTCTAAAGGAACTTGCACGGGGTGGAATGGGCGCCATTTTTATTGCATATCAAAAGACACTAAAACGGCAAATAGCAGTAAAGATCTTGCCCAAGTCTCTTTTGACCCCAACAAATGCCGAGTTTTTCAGGCAGGAGGCCGAGGCTGCAGCGATTCTTTCGCACCCTAATATTATCCCAGTCTACGAGGTAGGCGATACCGGTGAATTTCTCTTTTTCACCATGCAGTTGGTCAATGGCCGATCCTTGGAATATTATATAAAAAGGGCAAAAAAGAATCCAATCCCTTCCAGGAGAGCGCTGCCGGTTAAAGCTTCATTGAAAATCCTTGTGGACGTATTGGATGCCTTGGAATACGCACACCAGCAAGATATAATCCACAGAGATGTCAAGCCTGCCAATATCCTGATGGAAAAGCATACCCAGAGACCAATCCTGATGGATTTCGGAGTGGCGAAGATTGCTAGGGGACCCGATGCTACAGACTCCCTTATCCTAGGTACACCCGGTTATATGGCACCTGAGCAGATTACCAATGGAAACGTAGATGCCAGGGCAGACATCTATGCCGCAGGAACTATGCTTTTTGAGATGCTGTCTCCCCAGCCCCTGTTTCCCAATGTAAAGTCATCAATGGAATTATTGAAATTGAAGGTGAGGCTCGGGGATAAGCTTTTTACCAGGAAACCTTCGCAGCTCAACCCCCGTCTCAACAGTGACATGGATAAGATCATCTTTAAGGCCGTGGCGTATGATCCTGACAGGCGCTATGCCAGTTGCAGGGAATTCCAAAGCCAATTGAAGGATTACTTAAAACGCTATTGCAAGGAATAATGATGGCTGAAGCAAAGGTGGAAAAACACAGGCTGGATCTTTTTGGCAGAAACATTACCCTAATGCTCAACCGTGCCAGCATGTACACCACGAATCATCCTTACGTGAAGCAGGCCATCGATGCTGCCTATGACGCAACAACCTCGCTGTTGGAGCAGGTTTCCCCTCTTGTTTTTATAATGACCCAGGAAAAGTTCTTCATAGACGAAGAACCCCTGGACCCTAGGGTAAATACCGGCCGGATTGTAAGCCACTTCAAGAAGAAAGGCATACAGTCCGTGTCCTTTGAGAAGGGCCTTGAGAAGAGGGAGCTTCGGTCCTTTGTTGAGATATATTCTGCCCCTGACAAGTATCCGGATGCCGAGGCTATTAAGAAAGGCCTAAGTGCAAGGCGGGTGCGAAATCTCAGGATCAACCATGTATTTTACAAGAAAGTGACCGCGGATGACGAGGTTATATCAAAAGAAGCATTGAGAAAGATAACCCCAGATATGATGGAACAGGAGCAGGCAAGATCCAAGAAGATGTTCATTGATGCGCTCCTGGAAAGCATACTCACCGAAGAGTTTATTAAGACCTTGGATATAAATGAGTTGGTAAAGGATCCCAAGGCATTTTCTCGACAAATGGTAGAAGCTGGCATTGAGGGCGCTAATAAGGTCCAACAGGAAAGTGGTGCCCAAGTGGGGGAAGGTGGGGGTGCAGGCGGAGGTGGGCCGGGTGGGTCAGGTGCCGGTCCGGTATTGTTGCGCCAGCTTGAATATATAGGGGAGGAAATAGAAAAGAAAATAGCCGAAGGCGGTGATATAGAACTTCCGGAGTTGGCCAATGCCTTGTTCGAGATGAAGAAGGAACTGATGGAGGCCATAGAGGCTCAAAAGGTTGTGGGGATGGCCTTTTCCAGCGAAGAGAAGATCCTGGAAAAGGCAAATCAGATAACAGACAGGGTTTTAATAAGGCTGGTGAAGGAGGAATACCAGGGGGGCGAGACATCTATTCCTAGGCTGGCCCAAATCATCCGCCGCCTTGTCCCGGAGGCCGAAGAGCTCAAACGCCTTTTGCCAAAAATCAAGACAGCCCTTTTGGCCGAAGGGATGGCTCTTGAAGATTATCTGCAACTGATCCGTGAATTGAGCAAGGAATTAAGGAGCGAGGAGCTTGCAATAGTGCTTGAGGAAAGCTCGGAAGAAATAGGCGTTGATGCAGAGCAACTCCTTGAAGAAGTGAGAAACAATCCCACCCAAGCAGCGGAGCTCATTTATTTGGCCGCGGAGATTCGAAAGGGAAGCGGTGATGATAGGGTCCTTTCTGACATTCTCGTGGAATATATCGAGCACCTTGGCACGAGACTGAGCGAAGATGTTGAGGAAGGTGCATCGGAGCAAGGCGAGCAGCATATACGCTTGGTCATGAGCGAGGTTCAATCAAAGATCTTGGAGAAGCTCCAGGGAAAAGAGCTTAAACACGACGTGCTTGCCCGCCTCGAGGAAAGATTAAATCAAAGAATTGACGAGATGCTCGACAAACTAAGGCTAGAATGGCTCGAGCGTCAAACTGGTCCAGTAGAGTACAAGCCACAGGAAGAGCTCTCTGTCCTTGAAACGCTGGAGCAAACCGCGGGCCAGGACGAGGAACTCAGCGAGATACTCAAGGTAGTGAGAGCAAAAGCAGAGGCAGAAGAGATCGATGAAAACGACTTTGCCCAGATCCATAGAGAAATCCTCAGTGAGTGGAAAAGGAGAGAATCAGAGCGCGCCAAGAGGGGCCTTCCAGCAGGAATCCTGGACGAGCAGAACTTGATGGTGTTCCTCGAAAAGGAGATAGCACGTGTAACAAGGTACAACATTCCGTTTTCCGCGGCTGCGTTCACGGTGGTAAAGGCAAAACCCAGGGTTCAAGTTCCCTCCGGTTCAATCTCACGTCAGGCGATCCTTGATGAGGTCTTAAACATTCTTGCCCATACCTTTAGAGAAACTGATATTGTTGGCCAGGTGGGAAGGAACAAGATCGTGGCCCTCTTACCAATGACCCCTCTTGAAGATGCAAAATTGGCCTTGAGAAGGGTGATCAGGATGTTTCATTCAAAGCCCTTGGAAATAAATGGTATCAAGCTTGATCTGAGGTTGGCAGGGGCTACTATTGACATCAGTGACGAAGAAAGGCCCGACAAGGATTCCTTCCTCAGGAACCTCTTCCAGCAGCTAACCAATATGGCGACCAGGATTCGAAATATCCACACATACTTATAATGGTGCCTATTGCGGGCAAGCGAGACTTTGGTCTACGCTAGATTCATTCCTTAATTGACAGCCGGTTTATGGCCTGGTAGAAGCTGAAGGGTCAGTGCAATGGCAAGGAAAGTCCATACCATTTTTGTCTGTCAAAGCTGTGGCTACCAAGCCCCCAAATGGATGGGACGCTGCCCGGACTGCGGACAGTGGGACAGCCTTGTAGAGACAAGCCAGGAACCGAGAAGGGCCACCGGCAAACGCATCTCATGTCCCTCCCCCATGCCAATAGACCAAGTATCTATCCACTCTGAGATCCGTATCCGTACAGGGATAGGGGAATTCGACAGGATCCTTGGAGGGGGAATAGTCTCAGGGTCACTTGTACTCATTGGCGGAGAACCCGGGATTGGGAAATCAACCCTAGTGCTACAGGTTCTGGACAGACTGGCTCAAAAGGGTCTTACGGCACTTTATGTTACCGGAGAGGAATCCATGGAGCAGATCAAGATGCGGGCTTCCCGTCTCGGGGTTGGCTCGAGTGAGCTTTATGTCTTGGCTGTTACTTCACTGGAAGATTGCCTGGATATGACATCCCAAGTGAACCCCGGGGTTGTGGCAATAGATTCCATACAAACCATGTACACTGAGGAACTGTCATCTGCACCGGGGACTGTGGGGCAGCTACGGGAAGTGTCCACCAAGTTGATGTCCTTTGCTAAGTCCAATAACACGCCGGTCTTTTTGGTGGGACACGTGACAAAAGAGGGGGCTATCGCTGGACCGAAGCTGCTTGAGCACCTAGTGGATACCGTGCTTTACTTCGAGGGTGACTCGAACCATACTTACAGGGTACTTCGATCAGTCAAGAATCGTTATGGGTCAACTAATGAGATAGGTGTCTTTGAGATGCGAGACACGGGCCTTACGGAAGTGGGTAATCCATCCCACCTGTTTTTGCAACAGAGGCCAACAAATGCATCGGGCTCTGTGGTTATCCCTTGTCTTGAAGGAACCAGGCCCTTGTTGTTGGAAGTGCAGGCACTTGTGGGGAGCAGCCCATTTGGTGTGCCAAGGAGGACGTGTATGGGGGTTGATCCCAATCGGGTATCATTGCTAGTGGCGATCCTAGGCAAAAGATTAGGCCTTGAACTGGGTGATCAGGATATCTTTGTCAATGTGACAGGAGGGCTCAGACTGGAGGAACCGGCGTCAGACCTGGGCCTAGTGTCAGCCCTTCTTTCCAGTTTTCTTAATCGGCCTGTGGATATGGACACAGTTATTTTTGGAGAAGTGGGGCTAGCAGGGGAGGTAAGGGGGGCGAGCCGACCCGAAATGAGACTAAAAGAATCTGTTAGGCTGGGTTTCAAGACATGTATTGTTTCAAAGGATACGGTTGATGCAGAAGCCTTGCCGCAAGGATTGAAGATCATTGAAGTAAGCTCTATTCAGGAGCTGTATGAAATTCTCTTTACTTAATAAAGGCTCCCGGATTGCTCCGGCTGAACAGGAGCGCTCTTCTGTGCAATTCATAATGCTCTAAAGATCGAGCTCTGATAGGGTTTTCAAGGCATGTTTTTTTGCCTTCCTATATGCCGCAGGTCCCCCCGTAAGTCTGGATGGCCCCAAGGCAGGTGTCTGGACTTTGGTTTCCACAATCTCTATGCCCCTTGATCTAACCAGTCGGCATTGTGTTTTGTAGGCCTCGTACCGGCCGATATCCACTGATTTCCTTTGTATGGCCCAGAAGCTAAACCTTCTTCTCACAAAGTCGTTTTGGGTGTTTGCGAAGCTGCCTGAATCAACGAAATGTACGAGAATTCTGTCCACCTTAGTGAGCTTGCTTAGGGCCTCCACAGGTGCCTTGTTGATCACGCCTCCGTCCACAAAGAAACAGCCGTTAATATATACCGGCTTGAAGAGCCCCGGCACAGCCCCGGAAGCTGCTATGGCGCTTACAATATCGCCTGTAGTAAACACCTCTTCTTTCATGAGGGTTAGATTTGTGGCAACGACTGCAAGGGGAAAGGAGCACTGTTCGATCCTTTGAACAGGGAAGGCTTTCCTAAGGAGTCGCAAAAACTTTATGCCTTCAAGGTAACCTGTATAGCCTCGAAAAAGTTTAAGACATGCTATAGCCAGTCTTGATAATGGCTGTGGATCCCAGAAGTCCTCTTTTTTGAGTCCGAATAAAATTTCCCTTATTCTCTCATCAGTCATCTTGCACGCGGCCATGGCTGCCAGGATTGCCCCGGAGCTGGACCCTGAATAGGCCACGGGTTTGATGCCTAACTCGCGCACGGCGGCCAAAAAGCCAGCATGGGCAAAAAACCCAAAAAAGCCCGAGGAAAATGTTATACCTATTTTTTTAGTCATATGAGATGATTCTTCTTCACTATACTGGTCACCTCGCGGGCTATTGCCAGGCAAGAGGTCAAACCTGGACTGTCAATGCCCAATAGGTGGATGGCAGGTCCGTTATCCAGATCGGGTAGTAAGACAAAATCCTGATCTCCCTTTAACCGCGCTTGAAGACCCATCTGATGGAAAACGAGATCCTTCTCCCTGAGCCCAGGAAAATAAGTGACCACTTTTTGGTAAAATACCTTAGCAGGGGTAACACCCTGCATCCAGTTATCTCTGTCCGGGACAGGCACGAGCTTCGGGCCAACAAGGATGGTGTCACCGAGCCTACCCGGGTAATTCAAATCATCAAATGTAGGTGTCAGGTGAATTCCCACGGTAAAGTGATTTGCGAACCGACTTTCCACCCGTTCGGGTGTTGGATAGATGTTCATACCAGTGAGCCTGAGCTCAGGCCGTTTGTGGGCATAGAACTTGTAACTTTCTCCTCTCACAGGGTCAAGCTCAAGGCCGAGATCCGGGTTGAGTTTTTTGGCAAGTCTGTCAGCATCGATTCCTGCCGCGTTTATAATGAGCCGGGCAGAGATGTCTTGTGTGGTGCCGTCACGATACTCGATTGTGAGCACTACCCGACCATTATCTGATTTGAGGTCCAACACGGTGGTATTAGTCAGGAATTCTACCCCATGATTGCCCGCGAGGGTATAAAGTCGGTAAACAAGGGTGGGCGGATCTACGATACCCGCAGAGGGAACGAAAAGTCCAGACTTTGCCCGGACATTAGGTTCCATGGCCCTTATTTCAGAACGCGTAAGATACCGTACCCCGCGCACACCATTTTCCTCGGCCCTGTTAAGGTATGTACCAAGAACCGAGTCTTCCTCTTCATTGGTGGCCACAATAATTTTTCCTGTTTTAATGGCAGGTACATGATAGCGGCTACAGAAATAATATAGATATTCATTTCCTTTTACACAGAGGCGGGCCTTGTTGGGGCGTGTTTGCATGTCATAGTATAGGCCAGAGTGGATAACGCCGGAATTTCTAGTGGACTGGTTTTCGCCCTCTGTCACCCCAGGGTTCCTCTCGAATACGAAAATATCTAGGCCGTCATACACAGTTGAAAGATCCCACGCCACGGCAGATCCCACAACTCCAGCGCCTATAACAGCAACATCTATGTTGTGATGAGCCTCTGTCATTTGTGAAATTGTCCTGCCTAAGATGTCACTAGCGGGAGTATTCGAAATCCCTTTTGCGCGAGGAATTGTTTTAGGTCAGGAGAAAGAAAAATGGGAGTGGCTAACACGGCATTTTTCTCGGCATCCGCAAATACCACTCCCTGGAGCTTGATATGAATTCGGGGTAAGCCAGGGCCTTGCGTCCCGCTCAAGCTATGTAGTCCCTTGTCAAAAGGAACGCCCAAGAAACTGAGGGTATCGGCGACGATGCTCACGGGGTCGGTTTTGCCGGCAAGTTCAAGTACTCTGAACTCATGTTCTCTAAGGAATGAGACAATATCCTTTTCCAGGCCTGTAAAATCAATAACGCTGTCTCTATCCTTTGTCTTTAAGAAGATATCCGTGTTTATCACAAGATTAAAGTCGCTTTTCTCGTTTCCCATTACCGGAATTTCAATATTTTCCTTGAAGTTGTAACCCTGGATCCTGAGTATGGCTTTGACTAAATTCTTTGCACCCTTCCCAACCGGTATTTCATCTATTTTTGGGGTGGGCTCTTTTGTCCAAGGCGCAGCTGGAGGATATACTATTACCTTAATACCCATAGTTTCCAGGAAACCCCTAAGGGCTGGGCTTACATTGTTGCCAGCTTCTTGTCCCCTCAAGACTAATACGATAGTGTTGAAACCGTTGTTCAAAGGTTTCTCAGACCTGACCACAACCCAGTCCCCTGAAACGGAAACAGGAACCGGTCCGGTAAGGTCAAGGGCTTCGCCTCTTCCAAGTACTCGGGGATACCCTGCGCGTGAGATTATTTCATGCAGTATCTTTCTTAGGCCCTCTCCCTTTTTTAAGTGGACCACGCTGTAATTGCTCCAACTCTCTTCAATGAGCCTACAAACCCTTTCGGGGAGCTTATCGTACGGGTCAAGTATAATGCGTTTGCCTGACGAAAAATTGATGAGAGGAAATGAAGAGGCCTTAAGATCTATTTGTCCGCCTGACCGAAGAGGTATAAAGTGTTCTCCTGTGTCAGTCCATTCCTCTCCCATGGCCGTGAACAGGTTTTTGAGCTCACCAAGATGAGGGCTGGGCAATTCATTGCCCTCCAGCAAAGAAGGCCTTCTTGCCGTTTCCTTGCTTATTGGTTTTCTCACCACCTCGGGGGAGTAGATGGGAAGCCGGATTTTTTGACCTGGGTATATCCTATTGATGTCCTTTATATTGGGGTTAAGCTTGCGAACCAGCTGTAAATACTCGGTGTAAAGCCTAGCTGGAGGGATGTTATATTTACCCATCACCACCTTTATTATGCTGTCACCAGGCTGCACTGTAAAGTTCTCCAGCTTCATACCTTCCAGTTCAATGATAGTGGTCTTTACTTGTGCTGCTGGGGTCTTGATGCTGGGAATCCCTTTTACCGGCACAATTTTAAGGGGAATCAATATCTTTTCACCCGGATGAATCAGGTCCAGATTACTCAATGAACTGTTCAATTCTTTGAGAACTGAGAGAAGAGTGGCTAGGTTTCCTTTACTAAGAAGCCCTTTCTCCCTGAGGATCTGCCACAAGTGCTCGCCTTCTTTCACCTCGTGGGGTTCTGCCAACACCTTCTTATCACCTATTGTTCTTATCTCTTCCTTGATACCAGCCGTCTTTTGCAGCGAGATGCTGTAAGTCTTTTCCTCCTGCTGTCCAATGCAAGGAAAGGGGCAAGACAAGATGCACAGGGTAGCGGCCAATAAGATTATTAATCCATTCCGCAGGATCCAGCACATTGAATCTTTTGTCCTGAGTAATCGGATTTTGATCATTTGGCTCACAGAATTTGGCCTAATATACCGCCATATATACCATTGCGATTTTGTAATCGCCATATAAAGATGAAGCGAATCTCGCTCGTGGACCTGTTTGGTATATAAAATTTAATTAATTAATAATAACTTTATTCAAATAATGTCAACTTATTTTATAGCCGAATTGGCTTTAATACAATATGTTGTTGACAATCAGTCCAAATACACAGTATATGGTATTATCTCTTTACATCTTCCAGCATATGTGTTAGAAATACAAAGTTTTTGGACCACCGTAAGGCTAGAGTTGACTTTGCCAGAAACTATGTCGTGGTCGAGCATCTATTTCATGAAAGGTCGGAACTTTACACCAAATCTTTAGTCAGATTATTTGGGTTGCGCCTTATGGGCCAAGGTGCAAGAATACCAGCACATGTTCGGTTAAGCGGTTTAGGGGGGAGACATTTGCCGTAAATGAGACTAAAGAGACTCTCAATCCTCGGTTTTAAGTCCTTCATGGACAGGGCCCAAATATCCTTCCCAGAGGGAATTAGCGCCATAGTTGGTCCGAATGGCTGCGGTAAAAGCAACATAGTGGATGCTATTCGCTGGTGCATGGGAGAGCAAAGCCCGAAAAAGCTCCGCGGTCGCAATATGGAAGATGTCATTTTTAGCGGTGCCGGAAAGTACAAGCCCCTGGGAATGGCCGAAGTAACCATAGTTCTCGAAAATACAGGGGCTGAGATGCCTGTGGGAATAGCGCAGCAGGCAGAAATAGCCGTAACCCGCCGTCTCTATCGATCTGGAGAGAGTGAATACTTAATTAACAACGTGCCCTGCAGGCTCAAGGATATCCAAGAATTATTCATGGATACTGGATTAGGCAACCGGGCATATTCGTTGATAGCTCAAGGGACGATAGGTGCCATAATCGAGCAACGTCCAGAGGAAACCAGGCAAATGCTCGAGGAGGCAGCTGGAATAACCAAATACAGGAAGAAAGTGGAAGACTCCCAGAAAAAGATAGCCTTGACTGAAGCCAACCTCCAGCGCGTGGAAGATATATTGGGCGAGGTGGAACGCCAGATGCGTTCGCTCAAGAGGCAAGCCGGTAAAGCGAGAAGATACAACGCCCTGTGCGAAGACATAAGGACCCTTGAATTAAGGCTTTTCGCAAGCTTGTATAATGAATTGAACACGAAGGCGGGGATAAAAAATGACACTATCCATGAATTAATGCAAGAGGAAGCAGCCCAATCACTGCTAGTTTCCCGGCTTCAAAACGAGGTGCAGGCTTTGAGCATTGAATTGGACGAAAAAGACAGAGAGCTGGGCAAGCTCCAAAGGAAATACCTGGAAATCAAGGAAAGACTTCAGCAGAAGGAATCTCACCTTGAATCTCTCGACCATGAACTAAGACTTCAAGAGCAGCTTGAGGAAAGATTGGAGAAAGAAAAAGAGGAATATCGAGAGCGGTGCGCGAGGTTGTCGGAAGAGCAAATAGAAATTCAAGGCGGGATGGACCAAATTGCACAGGCCATTGAGAAGATCAGGGGGGAGATCTCGCTTCAAGCCCAAAGGGTGGAGAGGAAACAGGAGGTATTGGAAAAGGTTAAAAAGGAATACGAGGATATTCGCCAATCCCTTGCAAGTAATAAAGAACGAGAGTCAGGGCTGGAGCATGAATCCAACTATTTGGAAAAAATGTTGGACCAGGCTTCTGAGGCCCGGATACGCCTGGAAGGGGAATTAAATGAAGCGATCGCCAAGAAGCAAAAGGTGGTTGAGGCCTCAGAAGCAAAGATGAAGCTGAGGGAGGCTGAGGTCGAGAGGTTGCGTACAATTCAGGAGGCCATCGAACATGAAACCTCCAGGAATAAAACCTGGGAGGAGAAAAAGGCAGTCCTTGAGGAGAGACTTAAGAGTGTGGAGGCTGAGCTTAACGCTGCCAGGTCCAGACTTGGTTCCTTGAGAACACTGGCGGAAAATTTTGAAGGCTATCAGGCCGGCGTTAGGACCATAATGAAGGCAAAGGATCTTGAGCTGCGGCGCAAGTGGCATATCTTAGGCCTGGTTGCTGATGTTATAGAAGTGGAACCATCCTATGAACAGGCAGTAGAGGCTGTTCTTTCAGATAAGCTGCAGTACATAATTGTAGAATCACATGAAGACGGAAAGGAAGCGATCCAATACTTGAAGCGTAGGGCCAAAGGCAGAAGCAGCTTTATACCCCTGCGCGAGCTTAACGGTAACGGCGCGGGGGCTCCCAAGCGCGGGCCTTTTCGGCCTTTGAGAGATCTGGTTAATACTAAGGAGGCTTTTAGGCCACTGATAAATGCGCTTTTGGGCGACACGCTTTTAGTGGACGACTTGGATACAGCTATCAAGGCCTGGAGAAGTAACGGCAGGAATCAGTGTTTGGTGACACTGGAAGGAGACGTTGTTGACGAAAGAGGAATAATCAGCGGGGGCAAACTATTGAAGACCTCAAAGGGGCTTCTTTCCAGAAAAAGAGAGATAGCTCAATTGGAAAAAACCGTTAGTGAGAAAGAAAAGCAAGCAATTGGCTTACAACGTGAACTTGAGTCAATAAACGCAAAACTGAAAAGGGGAAAGGATTCTGTTGAGGCGAGGATTGAACAGCGTTGGGAATGCCAAGAACGCATAAATCAGATTGATATTGAGCTTTTTAGATTGAGTCAAGAGCTTGATAATTTAGAGAAGCTTTTGACACAGATGCGCCAGGAGATAGAAACCAAGGAGAGAGAACAAGCCAGACATAGGGATAGGCTGGGGGAAATCGCTCAACAGCTCAGTCGTTCAAGGGACATGAGGGCAGCCAAGCAGGCATACTTTTTGGAGAAGAAAAAAGAGCTGGAAGAATATGAAAGAGAACTGGAAGAAAGTAAGGATCGCCTCACCGCCATGAGGGCAGACCTGCGCATCGTGGAAGAAAAACAGGTGGGCTTGGAAAGACAGCTCCAAAGGGTGAACTCTTACCTTGCAGAGGCAAAGCAAAGATTAGAGAAAATCGACAGCGAAATCCAAGAAGCAAGGGAAAAGCAGGTGAGTTACCGGGAAGAGAAAAAACAGGCGGCAGCCCTATTAGAAGACCTTGCCGAAGACCTGGAAATGGCTGCTCGGAAAGTTCAGGTCGCCGAGCGTCAAAAACATGAGTTGCAGGCTGTGATAAAAGAACAGGAACGGCAATTGGATCAGGCGAGAAACGGGCTTTCTGACCTCAAGGAAAAGATAAACAGGGCTAGAATGGAAGGCTCAGAGATTCAGGTCAAGATGGGCAGCGTAGCAGACATGGCATTAGACAAGTACGGGGTCGATTTGAGGAGTACATACCGTGAGTTCATTGCAGAAAGCTTTTCCGAAACAGAGCTTCGCCAAGAAATCGAGGAGAAGAAAGCACTGAGGCAAAAGCTCGGGGAAGTAAACCTTACTGCTATTAAGGAGCATGATGCCCTCAAGGAGCGCCACGAATTTATCAAGTCGCAGCGAGAAGATTTAATTGCCTCTATAGACTCTCTTAGAAAGGCAATTAGAAAGATCAACA
This sequence comes from Deltaproteobacteria bacterium, assembly GCA_003646995.1. Next base: position 14,422 of record QMLZ01000035.1, read on the forward strand.
GGACTTCACTGGAAAAGTTTAAGGAGACGTTTGACCAGGTAAATGAAAAGCTCAAAACCGTATTTCCGATTCTTTTTAACGGTGGCACAGCGGGACTGAGGCTGACCGACGAATCCAGGCCCTTGGAAAGTGGTGTGCTTGTGGAGGTTCAGCCTCCCGGAAAAAGGTTGAGCCACATGGGGCTGCTTTCCGGTGGTGAAAAGGCGCTGGTAGCAATGGCATTGCTCTTTTCTATTTACCTCATCAAACCAAGTCCTTTCTGCCTTTTGGATGAGGTTGATGCTCCTTTGGATGAAGCCAACATCGACAGGTTTAATGAATTGGTCAAGGAAATCAGCAAGTCCTCCCAGGTTATACTTGTCACCCATAACCGCAAGACCATGGAAATCGCCGATCGGCTTTACGGTATCACAATGGAAGAGGCCGGGATATCAAAGATAGTTTCCGTTGACATTGAGGGGCTTAAACACGAACACGCTGAAAGGGGTTCTGCTGCCTGCTAGAGATGAAGAGGAGGCATATTTAGGGGATAATGAAGATTTTCGGGTCCAAGAACAAGAGCGAGGCAGAAAGCGCAACCCTGGACTCTCAAGGCCAAGAGCCAGAACAAGAAAAGGGGAAAGGCTTTTTTAAACGGCTGAAGGAGCGTCTAGCCAAGACAAAGAGCAGCATCACCGGCAGGCTTGACCGACTGATTCTCGGGAAAAAAGAAATAACAGGCGATCTCCTGGACGAACTGGAAGAAATTCTGTTCACCTCTGATTTGGGTGTGGAGACTACCCAGGTATTGATAGACATTGTCCAGGACAAGGTGGCACGGAAGGCCCTGAAAGATCCAGCAAAACTGAAGTCCACTCTAAAGGAACAAATACTTGACTTTCTTACTGTCCCCCCCGCAGACAGACGTACACCAGCACCGGGTGAACCTCTTGTGGTAATGGTGGTAGGGGTGAATGGGGTCGGCAAGACAACCACCATTGGGAAGGCCGCAGCACTTTTTAAGAGCAAGGGGAACCGTGTTATGCTGGTGGCAGCAGATACGTTCCGTGCAGCGGCCATAGAGCAGCTCGAGATATGGTCCAAGCGCGTGGGTGCAGAGTTCATAAAGCAAAAGCCAGGAGCTGATCCATCGGCCGTAGTATATGATGCACTCGAAGCAGCCCTGTCGAGAGAGATAGATGTGGTCTTGATTGATACTGCAGGAAGGCTTCATACAAAAAAGAACCTTATGGACGAATTGGGGAAAGTTAACCGTGTGGCCGGCAAAAAACTGCCCGGTGCACCCCATGAGACTTGGCTTGTACTGGATGCCACGACTGGGCAGAACGCAATCTCGCAGGCCCAGATGTTTAATGAGGCATTAGGTATTACGGACATTATCCTGACCAAACTCGATGGTACCGCCAAAGGGGGTATTGTGGTGGGCATTTGCCACCAGCTCAAACTTCCGGTACGGTACATAGGAATCGGTGAGAAAATAGAAGATCTTCGTCCTTTCGATGCAGAGGAATTTGTGCAAGCCATATTTGATTAAGAAGGATCTTGAGTGGGCTAGGGCAAAGAATTAGTGGCTTGGCCCAAGCCTTAGGGGCTCACCCAGAGATTTTAAAGGTGTGTCTGCTTGGTCTTGCTGTGCGCCGCCAACTTTTGAAGCTCAACAGGTCGATGCTTGGGTAGAGTCATAGATTGTGGAGGACAAGCAGTTCTATGCTCTATTAATGACATGAGGGTACGTGAAAATGAAGGAAAGAAATTTGTTGAAAGGGAAAAGGATCCTGATTGTAGACGATGAGCCTGATGTTCTCGAAACTTTAAGAGAATTGTTACATATGTGCGAGGTGGTTACAGCCTCTAGCTTTGATGAAGCTCAAGATCTGCTTAGGAGTCAATACTTTGATATAGCTATCTTGGATATTATGGGAGTTGAGGGATACAAGCTTTTGGAGATCGCCAAGCAAAGAAAGGTAATTCCATTAATGTTGACAGCTCATGCCTTAAGTCCTGAAGAGACCATCAAATCCTATAAAGAGGGCGCTGCGTCATTTGTTCCAAAAGATAGGATGGCGGATATAGAAAAATTTCTTAACGATATTCTATTGGCCAAAGAACAGGGGAAACACTTTTGGTGGCGCTGGCTTGACAGACTGGCTTCTTACTATGACGAAAAGTTTGGGCCCAACTGGCGCGAGAGTGATGAAGAGTTTTGGAAAAAATTCCCAGGTTATTAAATTGGCTTACCCTGATTTTCTACACAGAAACAGGTCGTGAAGAAGACGGGACTTAGAAGCCCCCCTCAATCATTATCTCTTGCCGAACATGACCTTCTTCTCCCCTATGTTTTCACTACCTCTGATAGATACTGCCTACCTGTAGCCGAGACTGTTGACGTACAAAGAATCCACTCATGGTAGGGTGTTTTAGGTGCCGTCTATCCCAGCCTTTTGGCCTCGTACTTTGTTGGAATCACAAAAGTAGAAATTTTGTTATTGACAACGATTTTCAAAAAGTTTATGAAAAATAATAAAATATAGTTTCATATCGTGAAACTTTTCGTTTTTGGCCATCCCCATGAAGAAAGGACCAACATAAGGTATGGCACGGTCGATCCGCACTGACCTTACTCAGTGCCGAACAACAAGAGATTCTGGTTTTTCGTCGCTCAAAAAGATTTCGCAGACTCCGTGGCCCATCGCAAGAGGAAGTAATTTCTAACCGGAGGAACTTCAATGAGAATCTATGAAGGAATTGACCTCGGCGCCATGCTAACTCGCAGTTGCTCTTCCGTGCCCGACAAGGTGGCCATCATTGACGGCGGGCGACGAATCACCTACCAGGAACTCCAGGAGCTAGTTACAGCTCTTGCTTTTTCACTCCTAAGCATGGGGCTAAGAAAGGGAGACCGTGTAGCAATTTATATGCCCAACTCTGTAGAGCTGATTTCTATTTTTTATGCCTTGCAAAAGATAGGGGTGATTGTGGCTTGGGTAAACCCGAATTACCGTAAGGCTGAGGCCGGATTCATCATCAAAAACTCGGGCGCCAAGGCTGTCGCCATCTTCAGGGAATGGGAAGGGTACGACTACTTGAAAGCTGTGGAAGAGATTCGAGACAGCACTCCTGCACTGGAAAAAGTAATTCTTGTAGGAGAGGGAGAAGCTGAAAATATTTACCTATTTGATGACCTGATAAAAAAGGGGCACGGGCTCAGCTCTCCAGAGGTTGAAATCATCCCAGATCAAGACCTAGCAATGCTTATCTATACCTCCGGCACAACAGGCAAACCGAAAGGTGCCATGATTACTCACTACCAATCAATAAGAGCAGGGTATCAATATTCATTAGGAGTGAATGCTGGAGCCAATGATATTTTCCTTGGGGTCCTCCCCATGTCTCATTCATATGGATGCGGAGCCCTTCTCATACAGCCTTTTCTTCTTCAAGCGACCCTGGTTCTTATGGACAAGTTCTCCCCCGAAGAAGCACTTTCCCTAATAGAAATGGAGAGAGTGACGGTAAAGCCTGCTGGCCCAGCGCATTACATAATACTGCTCAATAATCCATCACTCGCTAAGTACGATATTTCTTCTCTCAGAGCCGGGATGATTGCTGGGCAAGTGGCTCCTGAAGGATTAATCACCCAAGTTGAAAAGGAAATGGGAGTTTATCTTACCTCATTCTGGGGTGCATCAGAAGTAGGTCCCGGCTTAGGGATCATCTGTCCATACCCTTCGCCCCTTGAAATACGAGA
>QMLZ01000036.1 GCA_003646995.1 Deltaproteobacteria bacterium
GTATTTTTCAAGAAAATGCTGGGCGAGCAAGGGAATGTCCCCTGTCCGCTCCCTTAGGGGCGGGATTTCTATATGGATTACATTCAGCCGAAAGTAAAGATCCTCTCTGAACTTTCCTTCAAGCACTTCTTTTTCAAGATCTTTGTTGGTAGCGGATATAAACCTTACATCAACTCTCCGTTCCTCCCTTCCACCCACCGGGGTGAAGGTCCGTTCCTGGATCACCCTCAGGAGCTTCACCTGGATAGTGGGAGAGAGCTCCCCCACCTCGTCTAAGAAGACCGTTCCTCCATGGGCTATATCAAAAAGCCCCTCTCTGTCAGAGCTGGCCCCTGTAAATGCCCCCTTCGTGTAACCAAACAGCTCGCTTTCAATTAGAGTCTCCGGTATTCCCGCGCAATTAATCACTACAAACGGGTTTTCCCTGCGCGTGCTGAGCTCATGAATAGCCCTGGCCACCAACTCCTTACCTGTCCCACTCTCCCCCGAGATAAGCACGTTAGTATTGGTTCCTGCGACCTTTTTAATTAAATTGTATATCTTGGTCATTTGAGGGCTTTCACCAATGATGAGCCCGAAATGGGCCCTCTGCTCCTGATCTTGGCGTTTTTCACCCTCCCTTGGCCCCCTTCTATCGCGTAATGCCTCATGAACGATCCTCTTGAAATCTCTTACCTTGAAAGGTTTTGGAATATAGTCATAAGCCCCTTCCTTCATTGCCTCCACAGCCGTCTCTGCAGTTGCGAAAGCTGATATAAGGATGACCACTGCATTAGGATCAACTGCCTTGGCCTTCTTTAAAACACCTATGCCATCTATATCCTTCATTCGAATATCAGTAACAATTAAATCATACCTGCTCTTGTCAAGAAATGCGCAGGCCTCCTCGCCACCAGAAGCCAGGGTTACATCATAGCCTTCGGCGGTGAGCATTATTTCCAAGAATTCCCGCATGCTGCTCTCATCATCCACCACAAGAATTTTAGCCTGCTCTTTGCCAGACAATCCTGCCTCCTACCATCGTCATCTCTACTCTTCCCAATAGCTCTTTCCCGAGAAAGGGTGTATTCTTGCTTTTTGACTGTATCTCTTTTTCCCCAAGGATATATCTGGACTTATGGTCCACCATTACTATATCGGCAACTTGCCCCTTACTAATCCTTCCACCTTCTACTCCAAGGATCCTTGAAGGATTCAATGAAAGCTTTGCTATGGCCTCGGGAAGGCTCAGGATCCCCTCTTCTACAAGATTGAAGGCCAGGGAAAGTGCAGTCTGAAGGCCTATCATGCCAGGAGCTGCCTTATCAAACTCTACTTCTTTCTCCAGCGGACTATGAGGCGCGTGGTCAGTGGCTATAGCGTCTATAGTGCCGTCCTTCAGTCCCTGTTTGACAGCCTCGACGTCCGTCTCGCTTCGGAGCGGTGGATTGACCTTCGCATTGGTGTTGTAGCCGATAAGGGCCCGGTGATCCAAGCTGAAATAGTGAGGGGCTGTTTCGGCAGTCACAGGAAGGCCGGCTTCTTTTGCCCTCCTGATCAGGTCCACAGACTCAGCAGTGCTCACATGAGCGATGTGCACAGGGCAACGGGTCAGCCTGGCAAGCGCGATGTCTCTATAAACCATAATCTCTTCGCTAGCCGCTGGTATGCCGGGCAGCCCGATCTTGGTCGAAATTTCCCCTTCGTGCATAACTCCCCCTTCAGATAAATATAAATCCTCGCAGTGGGAAATAACCGTGAGTCCGTGGAATCGGGCATACTCCATAGCTCGCCGCATCAGCTCGCTATTTACAACTGGCCGACCATCGTCCGATAAGCCAACGGCACCGGCCTCTTTCAAATCACCGAACTCAGTGAGCCTCTCCCCCATTTGACCAATGCTAATGGCGGCGATGGGATAAACCCTCACCAAATTCGCTCTTTCCGCCTGCTCAAGAATGAATTCCGTAACCGCTCGACAGTCATTTGGTGGATCTGTATTGGGCATACATGCTATTGAAGTAAATCCCCCTGCAGCTGCAGCCAAGCTTCCGCTTGCAATAGTCTCTTTGTACTCGTAACCGGGCTCCCTCAAGTGTGTGTGCATATCAATCAGGCCTGGGAGAATCAGCTTTCCCCCGGCCTCGATGATCTGGATTTTTTCCGAATTTAGCTCAAAGCTACCCCTTGGCGCGATTTCGCTTACCCGCTCTCCCTCAATAATTATATCGTATTCTTCAACACTGTTGTTTACGGGATCCACTACTTTCCCGTTTCTAATCCATACCCTCACTCTTAGCCCCTCCGATTAACAGGTAAAGGATGGCCATTCTAACAGCAACACCATTGGCCACCTGATCCAGGATAACTGAACAGGGTCCATCGGCCACCTCTGACTCTATCTCAACCCCCCTGTTCATCGGACCAGGGTGCATAATTATAACATCGTTCTTAGCCAGTTTTACGAGCGCATTGTTGATGCCAAAGAACTTAGCATACTCTCTAACAGTGGGAAACAATAGCTTGCTTTGCCTCTCCAGCTGTATGCGTAATAGCATCACCACGTCCTTCTCTTCCACCGCCTTTCTAGGATCATATTCAACCTTGACCCCCATCTTATGAATATCTAACGGCATCATAGTCGGCGGACCCGAGACAGTAACACTGGCCCCCATCTTTGTGAGCCCTATGATATTTGAACGAGCCACTCGGCTATGCGCAATATCACCTATTATGGCGATCTCCAACCCCTCGATTCTGCCCTTCTTTTCTTTGATGGTGAACATGTCCAGGAGTGCCTGGGTAGGGTGTTCATTGATCCCGTCACCCGCATTTATGACGCCGGCCTCCATGACACCTGCAAGCAAATGAGGCGCCCCGCTGGAAGAGTGCCTAAGCACGATAAGATCCGGGTTCATAGCTTGTAGATTACGGGCAGTATCGATCAGGGTCTCACCCTTCACCATACTACTGGTGCTCGCCGATAGGCTCAACGTGTCTGCGCTAAGCCGCTTCGCCGCAACCTCAAAGGATGTCCTTGTCCGCGTGCTCGGCTCGTAGAAAAAATTGATGATGCTTTTTCCCCTTAAAGTCGGAACCTTTTTTACATCCCTTTGAGAAATCTCTTTTAAGGACTCGGCGGTCTCCAGGATGAGATTTATGTCCTCGACGGAAAGCTGCCTCATCCCCAGCAAATCCTTGTGACTAAATGTACCCAATTTCTTTACCCCTCACAAAAAAAGCTCCTTGCCGCTACAGCGGCAAGGAGCTCATTTTTGGTGCGGTTACACACAATCATGGCAAATAATCTTTTTCAGTATAATTGAACTTACCTCTCCGAAATTCTACGTAGCCCTTTATCACAAAAAACTCCCCCTGAAAAGAGTTTCTACTTTATCCCTCTTCTTTTACATTTTCCCCTGAACCTTCCTTTTCCTCTTCCTGTGCCTCCCCTTCAGAGGCGCCCTGAGCCTGGTCAGTAGCCTTGTCGCCCCTTTCCACCGGCTTGCCCGCTTCCTTGGGTTTTGACGGGGGCTGTGCAGCACCTTTTGTTTTCTTCTTCTTCTTTTTCTTTCCCTCTTCTGCTGAAATTAATTGGACAATGGAAATGGGCGCATTATCGCCTTTGCGGTTACCTTTCTTTATTATCCGGACATACCCCCCTTGTCTGTCCATGAAACGCTCCCTCAGCTCTTCAAAAAGCCGATGGGTAACCTTCTTATCCATCATGTATGCCAATGCCTGGCGCCTGGCATGCAAATCCCCTCTTTTAGCCAAGGTGATCATGCGCTCCGCAATAGGCCTCAATTGCTTTGCTTTAGCATCGGTAGTTTCAATTTGCTCGTATCTAAACAAGGAAGTTACCATGTTCCGAAACATGGCCCTCCGGTGGCTTGAGTCCCTTCCCAGATGTTTGCCTGCCTTTCTATGCCTCATTTCTTTTTACCCTCTTCTTTTGCTTCCTGGGCCTTTTCTCCCTCTTCAGAACCCTCTTCTGTCTCTCCTGGCTTCGGAGGAACTTGAAAGTTCTCAAGTTTCATGCCGAGATGCAATCCCATCTCCTCCAAGATCGACTTTATCTCATTGAGAGATTTGCGCCCGAAATTCTTTGTCTTCAGCATCTCCGCCTCGGTTTTCTGCACCAGTTCCCCAATATAGGTAATATTGGCGTTCTTAAGGCAGTTGGCAGAGCGCACTGAGAGTTCAAGTTCTGATACGGGCCTAAAAAGATTCTCGTTCAAGGGTTCTTCTTTTTCCTCTTCCTCTTCTTCAATAGGCTCAGGTTCTTCCTCAAAGTTAATAAAAGGGGTCATTTGCTCCTTCAAAATCTTAGCGGCAAAGGCCACGGCGTCGTCGGGTAACACACTGCCGTCCGTCCACACTTCCAGGGTGAGCTTGTCGTAATCTGTGATTTGTCCCACCCTGGCATTAGTCACAACATAATTAACTTTCTTTATCGGGGAAAACACCGCATCAACCGGAATCACGCCGATTGGTGCATCTTTGGTTTTAAGGCGTTCAGCAGGTACGTAGCCTTTGCCCAACCTCACAACCATCTCTATATTTAGCTTCGCCTCCTTGTTGAGGGTTGCAATATGCTGATCAGGATTCAGTACCTCGGCCATTCCATGGGTGTCAATATCCCCGGCCTTCGCCACTCCCTCACCTTCCTTGGACAAATGAAGAGTCGCCTCTTCCACATCCAGGAGTTTGAAGCGAATTTCCTTAAGATTCAGTATTATGTCCGTGACATCCTCAAGCACGCCGGGAATGGTGGAAAATTCGTGAAGCACGCCGTCAAACTTCACCGATACAATCGCAGCACCCTGGAGTGAGGAAAGCAAAATCCTCCTCAAGGAATTACCAATGGTAATCCCAAAGCCCCTCTCCAAAGGTTCACACACGAACTTGCCGTAGGTATTGGAATAGGAATCCTGATCGATCTCTATTCTCTTTGGTTTTATAAGCTCTCGCCAGTTTCTTGCTTTTAAATCGCTCAAAAGAGGCCTCCCGTTGTCTGACGTCTTTTTGTTTCTATTACCCATCCTCTCACCCCCAAGTACAAGCTTGTGGGCAAAGAGATGCAAAACTGTTTACTTGGAGTACAGCTCAACAATGAGTTGCTCTTGGATAGGCATCGTCAAATCTTCCCTGCTCGGCAGGGCCTTAAAGGTGCCCCTGAATTTCTCCTTTTCCACTTCAATCCAGTTTGGGATACCTCTGCGTACAACCGTTTCCATGGCCTCCACGATCGGCGGCACAGTTCTGCTCTTTTCCCTGACTTCAACCACATCCCCCGGTTTCAACAGATATGAAGGAATATTGACCTTTCGCCCATTCACCAGGAAGTGATTATGCCTAACAAGTTGCCTTGCTTGGTTTCTGGAAGAAGCAAAACCCATCCGATAGACTACATTATCAAGCCTTCGCTCAAGCAATAAAAGGAGATTTGTTCCGGTAATCCCCTTTTGCCGCTCGGCACGCCTATAGTAACCCCTGAATTGGGTCTCAAGCACGCCATAAATTCTCTTTACCTTCTGCTTCTCCCTGAGCTGCAACCTATAGTCTGAATACTTTCCACCCCTTCTCTGGCCATGTTGGCCAGGAGGGTATGGCCTGCGCTCAAATGCGCACTTGTCGCTATAGCATCTGTCGCCTTTCAAAAAAAGCTTCAAGTTTTCTCGCCTGCATAACCTGCAGACCGAACCTCTATATCTTGCCAACAGTATTCCTCCCGGATCTTCTGTGTCTTTTAACTAGACCCTTCTCCTCTTGGGTGGCCTACACCCGTTATGGGGAATCGGGGTAACATCCCTGATAACGCTTACTGTGAAACCTTCCATCTGCAATGCCCTCAGTGCGGCTTCCCGACCCACGCCCGGGCCCTTTATCCTCACTTCTGCCACCTTAAGCCCTTGCTCCATGGCCTGTTTCAGGGCGTCTTGGGCGGCCATCTGGGCTGCAAACGGGGTACTTTTCCTTGACCCCTTAAACCCCACGCGCCCCGCGCTGGATTGGGCTATGACGTTCCCGTCGTTATCGGTTACGGTAACAATCGTATTGTTGAAAGTAGATTGAATATGAATGATACCTGTAGGCACATTCTTCTTTTCTTTTCTCGCCTTCCCTCTTTTTCTAACTGCTTTTGCCATTTTTCTTCCTTAGATATCGCTTATTTCTTCTTCTTTCCCATCACAGCCCTTCTGGGCCCTTTCCTGGTCCTGGCGTTCGTACTTGTTCGTTGACCCCTGACAGGAAGCCCCCTTCTATGTCTCAGGCCCCTGTATGCCCCGAGGTCCATGAGCCGCTTGATGTTCATGGAAACCTCTCTCCTGAGGTCTCCTTCCACTTTGTACTTTTCGTCAATAATCCTGCGGATGGCAGTTATCTGCTCACCAGTAAGCTCGTCAGACTTGGTATCCCAATCAATCCCAGCCTCAGTAAGGATCTTTTGGGCCGAGCTGCGGCCTATACCGTAAATATAGGTAAGAGCTATCTCTATCCTCTTTCCTTTAGGTAAATCAACTCCTGCTATTCTTGCCAATTTGCAACTCCTTCCGACCCGCTTGTTTAACCCTGTCTCTGCTTGTGACGAGGGTTCTCACATATTACTCTCATCACGCCCTTGCGACGAATGATTTTACACTTATTACATATTTTTTTAACCGAAGGTCTTACTTTCATTTTTTTACTCCATGTCCCACGTTTCTACATTGCGTTCCGCCAAATTGGTTGGTGCAGTGTGCACCTTTCATGCACACGAGCAGCCTTATCTCTCCTCTTTGTGCCCTCTATATATTATTCTCCCCCGGTTCAAGTCGTACGGTGAAAGCTCCACCACAACGGTGTCACCGGGCAAAATCTTTATAAAATGCATCCTCATTTTGCCGGATATATGAGCCAGAACCCGATGCCCATTCTTCAGCTCCACCCTAAACATTGCATTCGGCAATGTCTCAATGACAACTCCCTCTACCTCAATGCCTTCTTCTTTTGCCATAATCCCCTCGAAGCGATTGTGAGGTTAATCCGGAATCTAATCTCCTACCGTGTTCTTCCGAAGCCCTTTTTCATGAACCCTTCGTAGTGCCTCGTCAGCATATGAGCTTCAATCTGATTCATGGTATCAATGGCCACTCCCACCACGATAAGCAAGGCAGTACCGCCAAAATAAAACGGAACATTCAGCTTATAAATCAGAATTTGAGGCAATACACAAATCGCTGAGACGTAAATGGCGCCGAAAAAAGTAATTCTCGTAAGCACCCTGTCAATATAGTCTGCGGTATTCTTTCCAGGTCTTATTCCTGGTATAAACCCCCCATATCGCTTCATGTTATCCGCAACATCCACGGGATTAAAATGCACCGCAGTGTAAAAATAGCAAAAGAAGAAGATAAATATCACATAAATCAAGATGTATACAATGTGACCCGGAGCCAGGAAATTTACAATTGTTTGAAGCCAAGGGATATTTCTAGTATTCAAAAAATTAGCAATAGTAGCCGGAAACATTATGATTGAGGAAGCAAAGATCGGGGGGATAACTCCCGCGGTGTTGACCTTCAATGGTAAATGCGTACTTTGCCCCCCGTACATCTTCCGTCCCACAACTCGCTTTGCATACTGAACAGGGATCCGCCTCTGCCCTGTCTCAACAAAGACGATCACCGCCACCACTGTTATCATCAAAGCGAGTATGATTATCATAAAAAATGGGGTCAGCTCCCCTGTTGACATCAGCCGGAACGTGTTTGCCACCGCCGTTGGAAAACGAGCAACAATTCCCGCAAATATTATCACAGAGATCCCATTACCTATGCCTCTTTCTGTTATTTGCTCGCCAAGCCACATCAGAAACACGGTACCAGCCGTCAAGGTGATCATAGTGAGTAGTCTAAATCCCCAGCCCCCTACCGGGACAACCGCCACACCACCTGGGCTGGACATTCTTTCCAGGCCTATGGCGATGCCAAAACCCTGCACCAGGCAAAGAAGGACGGTTCCATAGCGGGTATACTGCGTTATTTTCTTTCTTCCCTGCTCTCCTTCCTTGTTCAACTTTTCCAAGTAAGGGACAACAACAGCCAGCAACTCTAAAATAATCGCCGCGCTAATATAAGGCATGATACCCAGGGCCATCACCGACATTCTTCGCAGTGCACCCCCTGAAAACATGTCAAAGAGCCCAAAAAGCGTGCCTTGCTTTGCCCCAAAAAAGGCCGAAAGAGCGGCCCCGTTTATTCCCGGCGTCGGGATATGACACCCCAATCGGTATACGGCCAACATGAAAAAGGTGAACAGTATTCGCCTTTTCAGCTCTGGGATCTTAGTTATATTTTGCAGACCGCCAATCAACCTATTTTTCCTTTATCCGCACGTGTTCTTGTGGAGTTAATCAATTGTTCTTCCTGTCTTCAGGCCCCCTTAAAGTAGCTCCACCTTCCCTCCGGCAGCTTCAATCTTTTGAACTGCTGAAATGGATGCCTTGTGCACCCTTACTATCAGAGGCTTTTTAACCTCACCATCGCCTAGCAACTTTACTCCGTCCTTTATTTTTTTAATGAGCCCTGACTGACGCAACATCTCTATGTCTACTGTGGTGTTGGGCTCAAATTGATCTAGGTCTTTTACGTTAACAGTCACGTATTCAGTGCGGAAGATGTTGGTAAATCCCCTTTTCGGAAGCCTCCTGTGTAATGGCATCTGGCCGCCCTCGAATCCCGGCGCTGGTCCTCCACCGGAACGGGCCTTTTGCCCCTTGTGCCCCTTGCAAGAAGTCTTCCCGTGACCCGATCCGGGCCCTCTCCCGACCCTTTTTCGTTTTTTTCGTGAGCCTTCAGCAGGCGCCAATTCATGAATCTTCATGTTCTTACCCTATATCGCTATCCGATTTTTAGCAGAAACGAGACTTTCTTGATCATACCCCTAATAGCAGGAGTATTCTCCAACTCTACGGTCTTGTATAGCTTGGTAAGCCCAAGCCCTTTCAACGTTTCTCTTATCTTCTTGTTGTAACCTATTCCGCTTTTAACTAGCGTCACCCTTATCTTATCAGCCATGGCGTTTTCCCGAATCAATCTACCCCAATTTATTTAACAATTTCTTCCACCGTTTTGTTTCGTCTCTTGGCAATCTCCTCGGGGCTCTTCAGGGAACGTAAGCCCATTATCGTGGCCTTAACCACATTGTGAGGATTGTTCGACCCAAGACACTTTGTAAGGATGTTCTGTATGCCCACCGCCTCAAGTACCGCCCTTACTGCACCGCCCGCGATTATCCCTGTACCAGGCCTGGCTGGCTTGAGCAGTACCCTACCTGCCCCCCATTTCCCTATAACTTCATGGGGAATGGTAGAATCAGCAAGGGCCACAGGTTGCATATCTCTCTTGGCCTTTTCTATTCCTTTTCTGATTGCCTCTGGCACCTCATTGGCTTTTCCAAGTGCGCTGCCAACTGTTCCCTTGCCATCTCCCACAACCACAATGGCGCTAAAGCTGAAACGGCGTCCACCCTTTACCACCTTTGCCACCCGGCTGATGTGGACCACTTTTTCTATGTATTCAACTTCTTCCTGTTCCTTGTACAATGGATCTCTCCCTGTTATCATGACCAGCAATCACTCTCCAGTCCAAGCTTTCTAAGTTTTTCTACATCAAAACTCCAAGCCCCCTTCACGGGCAGCCTCTGATAACGCCTTCACTCTCCCATGGTAAAGGAATCCGTTCCTGTCAAATACAACCTTCTTTATGCCCTTTTTCAAGGCCCTCTCAGCAACTTCCCTCCCCACGATAGCTGCGCCTTTCTTGTTAGACCCCTCGTTACCAATTTTTTCCTTCAGTTCCTTGGATAAAGAGGAGGCCTCAACAAGCGTTGTTGAGGTAGTATCATCAATTATCTGTGCGTAGATATGCCTCAGGCTCCTGAAAACACACAAGCGCGGTCTTTCAGGCGTACCCCTTACCTTTTTTCTTACCCGTTTCTTCCTTCTAAGTCTTGCTTCAGCCCTATTAAAGGCTCCCATTTCTTTTCCTCTCTACTACCACGTTATTTTGCACCGGCCTTCCCAGCCTTGCGCCGGATTACTTCATTCTCATACCTTATACCCTTTCCCTTAAAGGGCTCGGGCGGTCTCAAAGCACGAATATTTGCAGCCGTCTGTCCCAGAAGCTCCTTATCAATGCCGCTTAAGGTTATCTTGGTTTTTTCCACTTTTGCCCCTATTCCTTTGGGCAACTTAAAGTTGATGGGATGGGAATAGCCCAGGTTAAAAACCACTGTATCTCCGCTGACTTCAGCTCGATACCCCACACCTACTATCTCAAGGTTTCTTTCAAAGCCCTTGGTCACACCAGTTATCATGTTGTCTACCAATACCCTGAAAAGCCCTTGCAGTGCTCCCGCGTCCTTTTTCTTACGAGTCCCGTCCACGGCCACTTGCACCTTGTCCGCCTCTATCGACAACTTCACCAGGGGATGTAGCTTTCTTTTTAGCTCCCCTTTTGGCCCCTTAACTACAACTACATTTTCTTCCACTTTAACCTGTACCCCTTGAGGTATGGGAACAGGACGTTTACCAATTCGGGACATTCAAAACCTCCGCTTTACTCGCTGCAAAGTAACAAATCTTGGTCTCAAATACTCTAGTCGATTCTCACCAAGCCCAAAAATCTGCAAATTACCACACAGCGCACAGGATTTCTCCGCCCACTTTCATTTTCCTGGCCTTCTTGTCCGCCATAATTCCCTTTGAAGTGGACACAATACTGATACCGAATCCATTGAGGACCTTGGGAATCTCGTCATACCCTGCGTAAACCCTCCTGCTGGGCTTGCTGATACGCTTAAGACCTTCAATCACGGGCCGACCCTGTTCATCGTATTTTAGGAAAATCCTCAGGATCCCTTGTTTGCCGTCCGGCATCACCCTAAAATTCTTTATATATCCCTCTGATTTTAAAACCTTTGCAATGTTAACCTTCATCTTTGAGCTGGGTATATCCACAGACTCGTGCGCAGCCCTCTGCGCGTTTCTGATCCTTGTTAACATGTCTGCAATGGGATCGGTCATTGTCATGCTATCACGCTCCGATGCTAGGTTTTCCTAGGCTTTCAGATATTTAGGCTCAAGCGCCCCGGTGTTTGGCTTCAAGACGCCAAATGCGTGCCTTCTGCCCATTTACCTCTTCACCTAAGCTCGTTACCAACTAGATTTTATTACTCCCGGTATCTGGCCGCTGGAGGCCAGAGTTCTAAAACATATGCGGCAAATCCCAAATTTTCTCAAAAATGCCCGGCTTCTCCCGCAAAGCGGACAACGGTTATAGCGCCGGGTGGAGAACTTCGGTTCTCTTTTTGCCTTGATAACCAACGCCTTTCTTGCCAAAACTTCCTCCCTCCACTAGGATCGAAAAGGCATGCCCATAGCCTTCAGCAAATAGAATCCCTCTTCATCCGTTTTAGCGGTCGTAACAATGGAAACATTGAGTCCTTTCATCCTGTCAACCTTTTCATAATCCACTTCCGGAAAAATTATGTGTTCTTTTATGCCGATTGTGCAGTTGCCCCGCCCATCAAAAACCTTGGGAGAGATACCCCGAAAATCCCTGACACGCGGCAGGGCGATATTAAACAACTTGTCCAAAAAGTCATACATTCGATCTTTTCGCAGCGTCACCATACAACCTATTGGCATTCCTTGGCGGAGTTTGAAACCCGCGATTGAACGTTTGGCCTTGGTCACCACCGCTTTCTGACCTGCAATCATGGTCAGCTCTTCGACCCCTGAATCAAGCACCTTTATGTTCTGAATAGCTTCACCAAGGCCCATATTAAGGACGACTTTGTCCACTTTGGGAACCGCCATAATATTCTTGTACCCGAACTCCTGCATGAGTGCCGGTACAACTTCATTATAATATTTATCTTTCAGCCGAGACAAAAGGAACCTCCTCGTTGCTCCTCATATATTTCCAGCCCGCGGCCTAGTCATCTAATGACTCGCCGCACTTCTTGCAAACCCTCACCTTTGTGCCATCCTCTAAGCGCCTGTGGCCGATCCTTGTGGGCTCCGTGCACTTATTGCAAACAATCATGACGTTTGAAATCCTCAGAGGAGCCTCCTTCTCGATTATTCCCCCCTGAGCTGTCTGGGGCCCTGGTCGAGCATGGCGCTTCACCATGTTGATCTTTTCAACCAACACTCGTCCCTTTTCTGCGTCCACTCGCAATACAGCGCCGATTTTCCCTTTCTCTTTGCCAGCTATTACAATGACCTTGTCATTCTTTTTTATCTTGGGTCGCTTTTTTCCCACTTCCTGTCCCCCGAAAACTTGGCACCCTTAGAAATGCTGCTAAATACCTATCCTTGTGTCTTCACTTACAAAACTTCCGGTGCCAATGAAATAATCTTCATAAACTTTTTTGCCCTGAGTTCGCGAGCAACAGGGCCGAAGATCCTCGTGCCAATGGGCTCTCGTTGCTGGTTGATCAATACTGCAGAATTGTCGTCAAATTTAATATACGACCCGTCAGGTCGGCGAACCTCCTTGGCCGTTCTCACTATGACAGCACGAACTACATCTCCCTTCTTCACCTTTGAATTTGGAAGAGCTTCTTTCACGGACACCACTACTATGTCACCAAGGGTGGCGTATCTCTTTCTGGTCCCGCCAAGTACCTTTATACAGGACAACAGCTTTGCCCCGGAATTATCAGCTACTTTTAGTCTGGTTTCTGTCTGTATCATTTTTCAAGCTCCACTGAATCACATACACAACAGTTTGCGATTCATAGCCACTTCTTTGGGTCGTCTTTCCTAATCCTCTACGTTAGCTTTCTCAATAATTTCCAGAACCTGCCATCTCTTTCTTTTGCTGATAGGTCTACTCTCTATGATCCTCACACGGTCCCCGATTGAGCAAAGATTCTTCGGGTCATGGGCCATGTATTTAGAC
The DNA here is from genome assembly GCA_003646995.1 of Deltaproteobacteria bacterium. The sequence goes on from QMLZ01000036.1 coordinate 12,936, forward strand.
CTTTTCCGAATGTATTTCTTGTAGGTGGGGTGTTTTGTCAATCGTTCCACCAAAACCACCACGGTTTTGTCCATCTTGTTGCTTACCACACTACCCACCAACTTCTTCTTTACGCCCCGCTCTGCCATACAAACCTCTCAGATCTATTTTCCCTCGGCTAACTGCCGCTCACGAATAACCGTCTTTACCCTGGCCAGATCTTTTTTAGTCTTGGAAATCATTGCGGTATTGCCAAGCTGGCCCGTTGCTTTCTGGAATCTTAGATTAAACAACTCCTGCTTAAGAGACCTCTCCTTTTCCAACAGTTCTTCCATACTCAATTCTCGCAGCTCACTGGCCTTCATATTCTGACTATCTCCTGGCTACAAATCTGGTTGGGATCGGCAGCTTGTGCCCGGCCAATCGAAAGGCCTCGGCTGCCACATCCTTGGCCACGCCTTCCATTTCGTATAGAATCCTTCCGGGCTTAACAACGGCCACCCAGCCTTCAGGCGCTCCTTTGCCTTTGCCCATCCTCGTTTCAGCAGGCTTCTTGGTTATGGGTTTATCAGGAAAGATTCTTATCCAGATCTTCCCGCCCCTTTTAACATGCCTGGTAATAGCGATTCGGGCGGCTTCGATCTGCTGCGCCGTCAACCGACCGCACTCAAGGGCCTGGAGCCCATAGTCACCAAATTCAAGGGTGGCGCCCCGGTATGCCTTACCCTTTGTTCTCCCCTTCTGCTGTTTTCTATATTTGACCTTCTTAGGACTAAGCATGAAAAGATCTATCCTTTCTTCTCCGGTAAAATTTCGCCTTTAAAAATGATGACTTTCACTCCCACCACACCGTATGTGGTAAATGCCTCTGCAAAACCGTAGTCAATGTCTGCCCTTAAGGTATGGAGGGGAACCCTACCCTCTCTATACCACTCTCTGCGGGCCATCTCAGCCCCACCTAGCCTCCCGGCACATGATATCTTGATGCCCAACGCGCCGAATCTCAAGGCAGAACTGACTGCCTTTTTCATGGCTCTTCTGAAAGCGACCCGCCTTACCAGTTGAAGTGCCACATTCTCGGCCACTAGTTGTGCATCGACCTCAGGCTTTCTTACCTCCTGAATATCAATAAAGATTTCCCGGTTGATTCTTTTCTCCAATTCCCTCTTCAGGTTTTCTATTTCAGCGCCCTTTTTGCCAATAACTATACCGGGCCTCGCGGTGTGGATTCGGATTCTTATCTTGTTGGCCGCCCGCTCGATTTCTATCTTGGATACGCCCGCTTGATAGAGTCTCTTCTTTATGAACTTCCTGATATTGAAATCTTCAACAACAAACGTGCTGTATTCCTTTTTCGCAAACCACCTAGAATCCCAGGTCCTATTGATTCCTAGTCTCAACCCGATAGGATTTACCTTCTGTCCCAATCCACACCTCCTCTATCTACCTTCACAGCTATTTTTCATCTAGAATTACTGTAAGATGGCTGGTTCTCTTCCTTATCCTTGTCGCCCTGCCCAGGGCCCTAGGCCTAAACCTCTTTAAAGTAGGTCCCTCGTCAGCATAGATCCTTTTTATGTATAGCCTATCTATGTCGACATTCGCATTCTGCTCTGCGTTGGCCACGGCCGATTGCACAACTTTCTTAATGATACCAGCAGCTTTTTGAGGAGCAAATGTAAGCATATTGAGGGCCTCCTCCACCCTTTTACCCCTTATCTCATTCATAACCAGCCGGGCCTTGCGCGGGGATACCCTTACATATCTAGCTATAGCTCTTGTCTCCATGGCACTACTTCTTCCCCTTCAACCTGGACTTCTTGTCTCCTGCGTGACCATAAAATGTTCGTGTTGGGGCAAATTCCCCCAGCTTGTGACCAACCATGTCCTCTGTCACAAAGACAGGCAAGAACTTGCGCCCGTTGTGAACAGCAAAAGTGAGACCCACAAACTCCGGTATGATGGTTGACCTACGCGACCAGGTTTTGATTATCTTTCTGCTTTGGGTCTCCCTGGCCTTTCGAACCTTTTCCATTAAATGCTCATCTACAAATGGACCCTTTTTTAGTGACCTGGGCAAAGTCTACCCTCCTGAATTTACATCTGGATTATACAAGGCTTGGCCATTCAGCCATCACCTATTTTCTTCTTCTTACTATAAGCTTGTCGCTCGGCTTTCTTTTCCTTGTCTTGTAGCCCTTTGTTGGTACACCCCAAGGAGTTACGGGATGTCGACCACCCGAGGACTTTCCCTCTCCTCCACCGTGTGGGTGATCAACAGGGTTCATGGCCACCCCTCTCACCCTTGGCCTGCGGCCTAGCCACCGGCTACGTCCAGCTTTTCCAATGGAAATATTTTCATGGTCCAGATTGCCCACTTGACCGATTGTAGCCTTACAATCAAGCAACACCATCCTTACCTCGCCCGAAGGCAATTTTATCTGGGCATATTTCCCTTCTTTGGCCATTACCTGTGCATAGCCCCCTGCCCCTCTCACAAGCTGGCCGCCATGACCCGGATATAACTCAATGTTGTGAACATGAGTTCCTAGCGGTATCTCTCTTAACGGCAACGCATTTCCCGTTCTCACTTCAACACCGCTACCAGACACAACAGTGTCTCCCACCTTAAGGTTATACGGGCACAGGATATAGCGCTTTTCCCCATCCGCATAATGAAGCAATGCGATATGGGCGGAACGGTTGGGATCATATTCAATCGCCGCAACCTTGGCGGGGATACCGTCCTTATCCCTTTTGAAATCAATTATGCGGTACTTCCGCTTCTGGCCTCCCCCTCTATGCCTGGCAGTGATTCGGCCAAGATTGTTCCTTCCACCCTTCTTTTTCAGTGCAACGACCAGGGATTTCTCCGGCTCCTTGTCCGTAACTTCCTCAAATGTCAGGTAAGTCTGAAACCTTCTACCGGGTGACGTAGGTTTTACTGCCTTGATTCCCATTCCTTACTCCGTGACAGAGGTTATACTCCCTCGAAAAATTCGATGTTTTCGCCCGGGGCCAATTTGACTATCGCCTTCTTCCAATCAGGTCTCTTGCCCACCTTTAAGCCCAGCCTCCGTTTCTTACCGGTAACATTTATGGTCCTGACCTCCAAGACCTTGGTTTTCATAAGAGCTTCCACGGCCTTCTTGATCTCAATCTTATTTGCATTCTTATGTACCTTGAAGGTCACTTGATTATGGAGCTCTTTCTGAATATTGGCCTTCTCCGTAATATGGGGCTCTTTTATCACACTATAGATATCCACGGCTAAGCCAAGACCTCCTCTATTTTCTTTAAAGCGGGTTGCTCCACAAAGAGATTGTCGTATTTTAAAATATCATATACATTCAAACCTTCCCGCCTCATCACCTTTACCCAGGGAACATTCCGTGAGGACTTATCCAAGTTCTCATCCATTTGGTCAGCCACAATAAGTGCGGTTCTGACATCAAACCTTCTCATCGCCTCAACAAAGGCTTTTGTCTTGATCTCCGGAAAACTAAAGCTGTCTATGACGATGAGTTTTTCATTCTGCAATTTATCTGTAAGCGCCATACGCAGCGCAGCTTTTCTGACTTTCTTAGGCACCTTTATTACGTATTGCCTCGGCGCGGGACCAAACGCCACACCGCCCCCTCTTCTAGTGGGAGAGGCCGCCGAGCCCACTCTGGCCCTACCTGTGCCTTTCTGCCTCCAGAGTTTTCGCCCAGAGGCCTTGACCTGAGAGCGAGTCTTCGTGGCCGCCGAGCCAGCCCTCTTGCTTGCCAGCTGGCTAACAACAACCTGGTGCAGCACATGCTTCTTCACCGGCACATTGAATACTTCTTCCTTAAGGTCTATCTCGCCGACTCTTTCTTTATTGAGGTTGTACACGTCCACTGTCATCATTCCTTCCCCACTAAAGCCTTAAGCCTTTCGGATTTCAATCAAGCTGTTCCTGCTGCCAGGCACTGCGCCCTTTACAACCACCACGTCCATTTCAGGTCTAACATCTATGACTTTGAGGTTCCTAACGGTCACTCTCTGGTGGCCGTAATGTCCGGGCAACTTTCTTCCCTTGTGAACCCGCCCAGGGGTGGCACTGCAGCCAATGGAACCAGGTATTCTGTGGGACCTAGAGCCATGGGTTTTCCTGCCGCCGGAAAAACCCCATCGCTTCATGACCCCTGCGAAGCCTCTTCCTTTGCTGGTGCCTGAAACATGGACAGTATCTCCGATGTTGAAAATATCAGCCTTTATCACCTGGCCGAGCTCAAATGGCTCGGCGTCATCTACCCGTATCTCCCGCAGGACCTTGAAATAACCTGCCCCCGCCTTATCCAAGTGGCCTTTAAGGGGCTTGTTCACTCTCTTTTCCTTTTGGGGTTCAAAGCCTACCTGGATCGCATTGTACCCTTCCTTGTCCATGGTCTTTTTCTGAGTAACCACGCAGGGCCCCACCTTCAGCACGGTCGCAGCCACACTTTCACCTTCGCCAAGGAAGTAACGTGTCATCCCAATCTTTTTCCCGATAAGTTTGTTCACCATGATTCCTAAGCCCCGAAGTATATCCCTAAGCTTGCGCTTTAATCTTCACCTCTATGCCCAAGGCGCACAACACATTCCGCGTGCTCCTTACCCCTGCAAGACCACGCGCTACAACGCGGCGCTCAGCCCGTGCAAAGACTATAGTTTAATTTCTACATCCACACCGGCAGCGAGATCTAACTTCATAAGAGCATCTACTGTCTGCTGGGTGGGCTCAAGGATGTCCAAGAGTCTCTTGTGAGTCCGTATCTCGAACTGCTCTCTGGACTTTTTGTTCACATGCGGCGATCGCAAAACGCAATATTTGTTAATCTCGGTAGGGAGAGGGATCGGACCGGCAACACGCGCTCCCGTCTCCCTGGCCGTTTCTACTATCTCAAGAGCAGCCTGATCAAGGAGCTTGTGATCATATGCTTTAAGCCGAATCCGAATCTTTTGATTGGTCAACATCACTTTTATCTCCCTTACTCTATTATCTCGCTGACCACTCCGGCACCTACCGTCCTACCACCTTCCCGGATCGCAAACCGCAGCTCCTTCTCCAACGCTATCGGCGTAATCAAACTAACCTCCAGCGTCA